>JAJFIM010000317.1 GCA_021774995.1 Alphaproteobacteria bacterium
ACGGCAAGCCAACTGGGTGAAGAAAGGGCAACCGGCCATAGCTAGTTTTCCCTATCTACCGGGGAAAGTCTGGCAAGGAAAAGTGGATTACGTCTATCCACAGCTTAATCCTAAAACTCACACGCTAAGGGTTCGTTTATCTTTTCCCAATCCTGATTTGGTTATTAAACCCAATATGTATGCCAATGTGAATATTTTTAGTCAGCAGATTTCAGGGGCTACGGCCATTCCCCGATCTGCCGTAATAAGAACGGAAGAGGGCGATCACGTGATTCTGGCGAAAGGTCAGGGCATTTTTAAACCCGTACCGATCCAGCTTGGTATTGAGTCTGGCAATGATTATCAAGTGCTATCTGGACTCAGTCCTGGTATGCGCATTGTTACACAAGCACAATTTTTAATTGATTCTGAAGCCAATGTGGGCGCTAGTCTCAAGCGGATGATGCCCGCGAAAGACAACATGAAGTCTGCTGGACCACAGGAGTATGTGGGCACCGGAATGATACAAGCGATAGAGCTGACTAAACGACAAATCATTTTACAGCATCAACCTATCCCTGCCTTGAATATGCCGGCAATGACCATGACGTTAACAGTGGCAAAAAGCGTGAATTTAGGCAAGCTTAAGCCTCATGATACCGTTAATTTTGTGATGGTCCGCCAAGCAAGTGGGCAATATAAAGTGATACAAATGAATCCAGCAAAATAAGAGATAGTCATGATCGAGAATATTATCCGATGGTCCATTAAGAATCGTACGTTGGTGCTGATAGGTGCCGTCTTATTGCTAGCAATTGGCATCTACGTGGCAGAGAAAACTCCCGTTGATGCTATTCCTGATTTATCGGATGTCCAAGTGATTGTTAAAACCAACTATCCTGGGCAAGCACCGCAAGTGGTGGAAGATCAAGTGACTTATCCCTTAGCAACCGCCATGTTAGCCGTTCCTGGCGCTGTGACCGTTAGAGCCTATTCTTTCTTTGGGGCTTCCTATGTGTATATCATCTTTAAAGATGGTACCGACTTATATTGGGCACGCTCTCGGGTGTTAGAATATTTAAGTCAAGTGGAGAATCAATTACCCGAGGGAATCAAACCCGCCTTAGGCCCTGATGCCACCGGTGTGGGCTGGGTCTATGAATATGCCTTGGTGGATACTACCGGGCAACATGATTTGGCACAACTCACGACCTTACAAAACTGGGACTTGAAGTTTGCGCTACAAACGGTACCCGGGGTCGCTGAAGTGGCGACCATTGGCGGCATGGTGAAGCAATACCAAGTGGTTTTAGAGCCCAATAGAATTCGAGCTTACGGCTTCACCATCGCGCAAGTAAAAAAAGCGATCCAAAATGCCAATAAAGAAGTGGGGGGCTCTGTGATTGAGTCCGCGGAAGCTGAATATATGATCAGGGCAAAAGGCTATATTCAGTCTATTCAAGGATTAGAAAACATTCCCCTGGGTGTGAATGATAATGGTATTCCCATTTTATTGAAAAATGTGGCTAAGATACAGCTCGGTCCAGAAAGTCGCCGTGGTGTGGCTGAGCTCGATGGTCAGGGTGAAGTGGTGGGCGGTATTATCGTGATGCGTCAAGGTGAAAATGCCTTGGCAACCATCCAAGCAGCTAAGAAAAAATTACAAGCCTTGCAGAAGAGTTTACCCAAAGGGGTGAAAATCATTGAAACTTATGATCGATCCAGTTTAATTGAGCGAGCCATCAAGACATTGCGTTCAAGGTTGATTGAAGAAACCATCATTGTGGTGCTTATCTGTCTGCTGTTTCTTTTTCACTTTCGTTCCTCCTTAGTGGTGGTGGTGACCTTGCCATTGGGCATTTTAGCGGCCTTTATTGTGATGTATTTACAGGGAGTCACCGCCAATATTATGTCCTTGGGGGGAATAGCCATTGCTATTGGGGCTATGGTGGATGCTGCCATCGTTATGATTGAAAATGTGCATAAGCACATTGAGCAGACTCCACTAACGGACGATAATCGATGGGATATCATGACCAAGGCCTGTCTAGAAGTAGGGCCGGCTTTATTCTTTTCATTATTAATTATTACCTTTAGCTTCTTACCTATTTTTGCGTTGCAGGCACAAGAGGGTCGATTATTTCATCCCTTAGCTTTTACGAAAACCTATTCAATGGCCGCTGCTGCCGGTTTATCCATCACCTTAGTGCCAGTATTGATGGGATATTTTATTCGAGGGAAAATTATTCCAGAGCATAAAAACCCCATTAACCGATTTTTATTACGGGTGTACCAACCGGTGATCCATTGGGTTTTAAATAAACCGCTGCAAGTGCTCGTGATTGCCTTGGTGGTGACTGTGGTCACCCTCATCCCTTACTCACGTTTAGGCTCTGAGTTTATGCCAACCCTTGATGAAGGCGATTGGATGTACATGCCTTCCACCTTGCCGGGGATATCCATCGGTAAAGCCACTCAACTCTTACAACAAACGGACAGGCTCATTAAGCAAGTGCCCGAAGTGAAGCGAGTCTTTGGTAAAGTAGGGCGTGCAGAAACCGCCACCGATCCTGCTCCCATCACCATGGTAGAAACAGTGGTTCAATTAAAGCCCCAGAGTCAATGGCGACCGGGGATGACCAAAGCAAAGCTCAAGCAAGAATTAAATCGGATTGTCCAATTGCCCGGTGTGACGAATGCCTGGGTGATGCCTATTAAGACGCGTATTGATATGTTAGCCACGGGGATTAAAACACCTATCGGCATTAAAATTACCGGCTCATCCTTGAAGGAGATCCAGCGTCTTGGTGAGTCTATGGAAAAAATCCTAAAAACCGTCCCCAATACAGCCTCAGTGTATGCGGATAGAGCGGTGGGTGGTCGATATATTAATATTGATATCAATCGAATTGCAGCGTCACGTTATGGTTTAAATATCAAAGACATTGATGACGTGGTACAAAC
>JAJFIM010000318.1 GCA_021774995.1 Alphaproteobacteria bacterium
GGCAGGGCGCTAAATTCAGCCAAATAATTTGGAGAGATGACCGCGCCGGAGCGATCCACTAAAGCGATGCGCCCGTCCAATTGCCAAAGCGCGGCGGGACGGCGTTCTTTGAGCACAATATGAAGCGTATCGGGCCACAGCCGGATAACGTCCGCCCGGTCCACCCAATCCAGAGATTCGATGCGCCGCCGCACGTCGCCGATATCCACATGAAAGAGGGAATCGCCGCTGGTGACGCCCAAAGCGGCATAGAGTTCATCTTTCGTTGTATAACGCCGCCCTTCAACGTCGACCCTTTTGACGGCAAAGCCTTGTGAAACCAAAAAGCGCTGAGTCATATAGGACGCTTCGGCGCGCCAATCGGTCAGGACGCCGCCCGCCCATAACGCCGATCCGATCATCACAAAAATGGCAAAAGCGAGAAAGGCGCCGTAAGGCGCAAGCTGTTGGCGCACATAACGCAAAGACCGCCTGCGGCCGCGCACCCATTTGCCAAACCGCTGGGCCCGCGTCGCCCAACTGATTTTACGTTTTTTGCGCCGCGTTTTGGGGCGCCAGAATGCCAAACGAAACCCTTTTGATTTGCGCGTTTTGCGCTTTCTTTTCACCGCCGGCATGATGCGTCCTCCACCATCCAGCGCACCAGGCCGCCAAACGACAGGCCGGTATGGACCGCCTGTTCCGGCACAAGCGATGTTGGCGTCATGCCGGGCTGTGTGTTGATCTCAAGCAAGATCAACCTGCCCGGCGCGCTTCCCGTGTCGTCATAGCGAAAATCAGCGCGGCTGACGCCCCGGCACCCTAAAGCCGCATGCGCTTTTTCGGCGATGTCCTTGGCGCTGCTTTCAATCTCAGACGGAATGTCCGCTGGAATAATATGGCGCGACCCTTCTTCTTTATACTTGGCGTCATAATCATAAAAATCCGTCGCGGACAGAATCTCCGTCACGCCGAGCGCCCGGCCGCCCATCACCGCAACCGTCAATTCGCGCCCCGGCACGTATTTCTCGATCATCACCTCATCGCCAAAGCGCCAATCGTCCGCGCTTAACGCCGCCGGAGGTCGCTCAGATCCCTCCCGCACAATAAAGACGCCGACGCTGGAGCCGTCAGCCAAAGGTTTGACGACATAAGGCGGCTCCATTTGATGGGACGCCGCCGCCACGCCGCGCTTCACTACGAGACTTTCTTCGCACGGCAGACCCGCCGCAGTAAATACGTTCTTGGAAAGCGGTTTATCCATAGCCAGAGCCGACGCCAAAACGCCTGAATGCGTATAGGGAATCTCCAGCACTTCAAGAATGCCCTGCACGCAGCCGTCTTCGCCCCACGTGCCATGAAGCCCGTTAAAGGCGACATCAGGCGCAAGCGCGCTCAGCACGTCTGCAACATCATGCCCGACATCAATTTGCGTCACGTGAAAACCCTCACCGACCAATGCGTCCCCGCACGCCTTTCCGCTCACCAGACTGACATCCCTCTCGGATGACCAGCCTCCTTTCAGGACGGCGACATGGATGGATGATGCGGCGTTATCCGTCATGTCGAACCGTTCCTTCATCCGGCTGACAACCGATTCGCCGAATCTCCCATTCAAGCTTGATTCTTGACTTTTTGGCAACCTTAGATCGTATGATTTCTCCAAGTTTTTCCAGATCGGAGGCGCTTGCTCCGCCGCGATTGATCAAAAAATTACAATGCTGCTGCGAAACTTGCGCATCGCCGCTGAGCAAACCCCGGCAGCCCGCCTCATCAATTAACTGCCAGGCTTTTTTGCCGCCAGATTGTTCTGGGTCCGGATTCTTAAACGTGCTGCCGCCAGTGCGGCTCCTGATCGGCTGCGTTGTCTCGCGCGCCGCGCTGATCTCCTCCATGCGCGCCGTTATCTCCGCCGCGTCGCCTTCCTCGCCCTGCAACACAGCTTCAATAAATATATAGTCGTCCGGCGCCGAAGCGTGCCGATAGCCAAAGCCCATTTCTTCACATGTCAGCTCATGGCGCGTCCCTTGCGCGTCGAGGGCTGTGGCCGTGACCAGGACGTCTTTAATTTCACGGCCATAGGCGCCCGCATTCATACGCAAGGCGCCGCCAATGGAGCCGGGAATACCGCGCAAGAATTCCAGCCCGGCGATGGCGTTGGCGCCCGCTTTTTTTGCCACCGTCACATCCAGAGCGCCCGCGCCAACCCGCAGACGGCGCCCGCTTTCAACCGTCACCCGGTTAAAACCGCCCGCCAGCCGGACCACCACACCCGGCACGCCGCCGTCACGCACCAGAAGGTTGGAGCCGACGCCGACAATCGTCACCGGTATATCCGCGTCAATCCGTCTTAAAAAACCCGATAAGTCCTCCGCGCTTGCAGGCAGGAAAAGAACTTCAGCCGGACCCCCGACGCGAAACCATGTAAGATCGGCCATGGCGGCGCCTGCGCTCAACCGGCCTTCCACTTCAGGAAGACGATCCATAAGGGTTGAGCCTTGCCCGCATGATTTATCGAGGACGCGCGTCATTTTTTTGCGCCCCCCTTTTTGTCCAAAGCTTTTAACGCATCCGGCAACGCATTGGCCCAGGCCGATATATTGCCGGCGCCGAGACACATCACATAATCGCCTGTCGACGCCAGATCGCGAATGAGCGGGGCTAATTCCTGCTCGCCTTCCACGGTCAGAACGTTGCGGTGACCATGATCGCGCAAGCCCTCGGCAAGCGTTTGCCCGCTAATCCCCTCAAGCGGCGATTCTCCAGCAGCGTAAACCGGCGCCACCACCGCCACATCCGCATCGTTAAAACAGGTGCAGAATTCCTCAAACAAATCGCGCAGACGCGAATAGCGATGGGGTTGCACGATGGCGATCACCCTACCGGAAGCCGTGACGCGCGCAGCTTTCAGCACAGCGGCAATCTCAACGGGGTGATGGCCGTAATCGTCAATAATGGCGACCCCGTTCCATGTCCCGGTGCGGGTGAAACGGCGTTTCACGCCGCCAAACTTGGCCAGACCATCGCGGATCACGTCGTCGGATAGTTCCATTTCATTGGCCAGCGCCACAGCCGCAAGGGCGTTCAAGACATTATGCGCGCCCGGCATAGGCAAAGCCAGGTTGAGCAGCTCGCGCGCCTCCCCCCGCGCGCGGCCCGTAATACTCACAGAGAATTGCGCGCCGCCATTGCCGTATGTGACGTCAAACACCCGCACATCCGCCTGAAGGTTTTCGCCATAGGTGATGATGCGCCGATCCGTCACCCGGCCAATCACCGTCTGTACATCCGCGTCATCGAGACACGCAACGCCGAACCCGTAAAAGGGCAGTTTTTCCAAAAATGTCTGAAAGGCGGCTTTCAATGTTTCGAAATCGCCATAGTGATCGAGATGCTCAGGGTCGAGATTGGTGATCACCGCAATGGTCGCCGGAAGATTGAGGAATGTGCCGTCGGATTCGTCGGCCTCCACTACCATCCAATCGCCATCCCCCAACCGCGCATTGGAGCCATAGGCATTGATGATCCCGCCATTGATCACCGTGGGGTCCAGCCCGGCGCGATCGACAATGGCGGCGATCATAGATGTGGTCGTTGTTTTTCCGTGTGTGCCCGCAACGGCAATACACCATTTGAGACGCATGAGTTCGGCCAGCATTTCCGCCCGGCGCAACACGGGAAGGAGCCGCGCCCGCGCTGCGACGAGTTCCGGGTTGTCGGCTTTCACCGCCGAGGAGATCACCACCACCTCCGCCGCGCCCAGATGGTCCGCCTCATGACCGATGTGAACGGCGACGCCCATTTCCCTCAAGCGTTTGACATTGGCGCTGTCCGCCAGATCGCTGCCTTGCACATCATAGCCCAGATTATTCATCACCTCGGCAATGCCGCTCATGCCGATACCGCCGATACCGACAAAATGAATGACGCCAACTTTAAAAGGCAGAGAAAGCATTACGCGGCCTCCAAACGGGTAAAAGGGGGTTGGCCGGCCATCAAGCGCTCCGTCATATCGGCCAGAGCGCACACGGCGTCAGGCCTTCCCTGCCCTTTGGCGGAACGGGCCGCGCGCTCTAATTCGGACGGATTGGAAAAGAGATGGGTTAAATGCTGCGCCAAAATTTCCGGCTTAAGGTTCTTCTCCTCAATCATCCAGCCGCCGCCCGCCTCAACCAAAATGCGCGCATTCGCAGCTTGATCGCCATCCAGCGCGCCGGGCAGAGGAATTAAAAGGGAAGGCCGTCCGATGACGGCAAGCTCGCAAACGGTTGACGCGCCCGACCGGCAGATGACGAGGTGGGCGTCAGCCATCCGCCGCGGCAGATCGGAAAAGAAAGAAGCTAAGTCAACGCTCATGCCGGCTTGATCATACGCGTCGCGCAGACGGGGAAGGTCTTCTTCCCGGCATTGCTGGGTAACGCGCAGCCGCGAGGCGAGCGCACCCGGCAACTGAGCCAAAGCCGCCGGCGCCACGTCCGATAGGATCCGCGCGCCTTGCGACCCACCGAAGATCAAAAGACGGATGGGGCTTTGCCCGCTGGGCGCCGCGTAGTCTTGCTTGCCCGCTGCGATCACGTTGTCGCGCACCGGATTGCCGGTCACATCCGCTTTGCCTCGGTCCGCAGGCCGTAAAAATTTGGGGTTTGCAAATGTCAGCGCGATGCCGTTCACGCGCGGCGCCACCAGACGATTGGCGCGGCCCATCACGCCGTTTTGTTCATGAATCGCCGTTGCCCGCCCTGAGATCAGGCCTGCGAACAACGCCGGTAACATGGGATAGCCGCCAAACCCGACCACCAGAGCCGGGCGTTTGCGGCGCATCAGCCCCCAAGCCTTTAACGCGCCAAGGGTCAGCCGCGCGACCGCCTTGACCCTGTTCATCCACCCAGCCTGCTCAGTGGTGCCCGACGGCACCGCATAAACGTCCGTATCGGGAAAGCTGTCGCGCCATTTAAGTCCGCGCTCATCCGTAATAAGCACCGTCTTGCACTGGCGGCGGTTCAACTCCTGCGCCAAGGCTTGCGCCGGGAACAAATGCCCGCCCGTGCCTCCGGCGCTCAAGATGATGGTCGATATGTTCCGCTGCGCCGTCATCATACGAACTCATGCCCGCGCGCCGTGGCCCCGCGCCTGCGCGTCAGCGCCAGCAACATGCCGATAGTCAGAGAATTCGCCATCAGGGACGACCCGCCATACGAAACAAAGGGAAGCGTCATACCCTTAGCCGGAAGAAGGGAAAGCGTGACCGCCATATTGATCAACGCCTGAAGGCCAAACAACGACACCAGTCCGGCAATGGTGAGTTGGATAAAATGGTCCTCCTCCGCCACCGCCCGCCGCAAACAACGGATAACGAAGAAAAAGAAAATCCCAACCAGAATCAGGCAGGCAATCAAGCCAAACTCTTCGCCCGCCACGGCAAAGACAAAGTCGGTATGCGCATCTGGTATATAGCGCTTGACCAAGCCCTCGCCCGGCCCCATCCCGAAAAGGCTTCCGGCCTGAAAAGCATCCATCGCCCGGTCTACTTGATATGTGTCGCCTGAAGAAGGATCAATAAACCGATCAATGCGGCTGGTGACATGCGGATAATATAGATAGGCCGCCACAACGCCCGATAACGCCCCCGATCCCAAAGTTGCAATCCAGGGCAGAGAAAGGCCTGAGAAAAAAAACATCAGCGACCAGGCAAGAGAGAGCAGCAAAATTTGCCCAAAATCCGGTTGCAGCACCAACAACCCCACGACGGATAAAAACATGAGGATGGCAAGCGTATTTCCTGGAATGGACTGATCGCGATTTTGTTCGGAGAACATCCATGCGGACAAGACAATAAAGGCCGGCTTGATAAACTCCGACGCCTGAAGGGAAAATGAGCCGATCTTTATCCAGCGCCGCGCGCCTTTAATTTCCGTACCGATGAAGGGCGTCAAGACAAGAAGAACAAACGCCAAGACAAAAACCAAAGCGGCCACGCGGCGGACCTGGCGGGGCGTCAGCAGAGAAACGGCAAATAAAATTGCGAGTGACGGCGCCAGAAAAAGAAAATTCCGGTAAACAAAATAGAATTGCGGGTAGTCATATTTGACGGCAACGCCGGGAGACGCCGCAAACGACAACAAAATGCCGATGGCCACCAACAAAACGATTGCCGCCACGCCCCAACGGTCAACGGTCCACCACCATTGACCCAGCACAGACCGGTCGGTTCGGTTGAGGACAATCATGACACCGTCTCTCCCAATTCAGGTGTGGCCGCGTGACCCCTCACAATCTCCTGAACAAGAACGCGGAAGGCGTCGCCCCGTTCCTCAAAATCATTAAATTGATCAAATGACGCACAAGCCGGCGAGAGCAACACGATAGAATCTCCCTTCGTGGCGGCGGATGCGTCTTTTATCGCCCGAGCCAGAGCGGTTTTCAAATCTCCCGATTTGTCATATGTCACGGCGCCTTCAAGGCAGGCGGCAAAATCATCCGCCGCCTCGCCGATGAGATAGGCCTTGGCCAGATGGGAAAACAAGGGTTTTAAAGCCTCAATACCACCTTCCTTGGCGCGTCCGCCGGCAATCCAAAAAATATTTTCATACGCCGCCAATGCGCGCGCGGCCGCTTCGCTATTGGTCGCCTTGGAATCATTGATAAAGCGCAACGATCCCAAGCGCCCCACCTCCTCCAGCCTATGCGCCAGACCGGGAAAAGACAAAATTGCATCCGCCAGCTTATGATGATCTTTTAGCAAATCCCGTATGGCCGCAAACGCGATGGCGGCATTTTGCCAATTGTGCACGCCAGGCAGGCTATCGGAATCTTTTAAATCAGCCACCTGTTTTGCAGGCCGCACCACGCCGTCATAGAGAACGCCGTTTATCACATAAACGCCGCGCCCCAGGGCGTTGCCGACCGAAACCGGCCTTACCTGAGGCAGGTGCGCGGAAGAAATCCGCGTGCATATTTCCTGCGTTTGAGGATCATCCACGCCAATTACGGCAATACCATCCGTACTCTGATTTTTAAATATATTTGATTTAATGGATACGTAATTCTCAAATCCGCCATGGCGATCCAGATGATCAGGCGTGATATTCAGAAGAACGGCGACATCAGGGACCAAGGACGGCGTGAGATCAATTTGATAGGAAGACATCTCAACCACATAAACCGAGCGATGCGTGGGCGGCGGCAAATCAAGAATCGCCTGACCTATATTGCCCCCCGCCATGGCCCGGTAACCGCAAGAATTAAGAACATGCGCGATCAAGGCCGTCGTGGTTGATTTACCATTTGTGCCGGTCACGGCAATCACCATCGGCTTGCCGCCCGGCACGTCAAGATGCTCCAATTCCCTGGCGAAAAGCTCAACATCGCCAATGATCTCCACATCATGAGCGCGCGCCTTTTGCACCAGCGCATGAGGCGCGGGGTGGGTCAGCGGTATGCCGGGAGACAAGACCAATGCGGAAAATTGCGCCCAGTCAGCCTTATAGAGATCATCAAGGGTCAATCCCTCATCTTCTCCGCGATCCCGCGCCGCCGCGCCGTCATCCCACCCATGCACGATTGCGCCGCCCGCCATCAGCGCCCGCCCCGCCGAAAGGCCGCTGCGTCCCAGTCCAAAGAGCGCCACGCGGCGCCCACGAAAGACGTGAATGGGAATCATTTCTACCTCAATTTCAACGATGACAATCCGACCAAGGCCAGAATGACGGCAATAATCCAAAACCTGATGACGATCGTCGATTCAGCCCAGCCCAATTTCTCATAATGATGGTGGATGGGCGCCATTCTAAACACGCGTTTACCCGTAAGTTTGAACGAGACCACCTGGACCACCACTGATACCGTTTCCAAAACAAACAGGCCGCCGATAATGCCCAAAACAATTTCATGTTTGACCGCCACCGCAATGGCGCCCAGCGCCCCCCCTAAGGACAGCGATCCCGTATCGCCCATAAACACCATGGCCGGAGGCGCATTAAACCATAAAAATCCCAAAGAGGCGCCGAGCAAAGAGCCGCAAAAAATGGCTAATTCACCCGTGCCCGGAATAAATGTCAGCTGCAGATATTCAGCAAAAACAGTGTTGCCGACCACATAGGAAATAAAGCCAAAACAGGCGACGGCAATCATCACCGGCACGATGGCCAACCCATCAAGTCCGTCCGTGAGATTGACGGCATTGGAAGAACCGACAATAACGAAAGCGCCAAAAGCGACAAAAAACCAGCCGAAATCGATAAACACGCCTTTAATAAAGGGAAGAGCCAGCGATGCTGAAATCCCGCTTATCGGGCCTTCAGCTCCGCCCGAAATCGTCATCATCCAAATAACGACGGCGCCCGCAATCGAAAATTCAATCAGCAAACGCAGACGGCCTGATATTCCCGCACTCGATCCTTGAGTGACTTTCAGATAATCATCAACAAAACCGACCAGGCCAAATCCCAGCGTGATGCACAACACCGCCCACACATATTGGTTTTGCAGATCGCTCCATAATATCGTCCCCACAAAGATGCCCAGCAGGATCATCACGCCGCCCATGGTCGGCGTTCCCTGCTTTGTGATCAGATGGGATTCGGGGCCGTCTTCGCGGATCGGTTGCCCATTGCGCTGTTTGCTTTTGAGCCATGTAATGATGGAAGAACCAAACACAAAACACACAATCATGGCGGTCATGATCGACGCTCCGGTTCGGAAGGTGATGTAGCGCACCACATTCAATCCCGGCACTTGATCTATATATTGAGCAAGAAAAGCATACAGCATGTGATAAAAACGCCTCTTTTGATTAACCCGATTTTTCTGATTTATAATCACGCACATCCAGCGCTTCCAACATTTCAACAAGCGGCGCCATGCGGCTTCCCAATGAACCTTTAACCATCACCGCGTCTCCTTCCCGCAAAGCGGTCCCGGAGGCAATTTCCTGACCTAAAAGAGACGCCATCTCCTGCGACGTCGCCGTCCAGGCCCCGCGCATGGAATTGGGCGCCGCCTCCCACAAATGCTTCATCAATGGCCCAACAAGATAGATGCGATCAATTTCCGCTTGCCCTAGGCTTGCCGCCAGAGCCGCATGAAGCTGCGGCGCCGTTGCGCCCAATTCCAGCATATCGCCCAAAATAGCCACGCGCCGCCCCTGTTCGCCAAGACGCCTCGCGCCCAGCGTCGCAATGGCCGCGCCCATCGAAGCGGGGTTGGCGTTATAACTCTCGTCAATCAAAACGAATTCTCCAATAACGCTTTGAACCCTGCGCTGCCGGCCGCGCCCTTTCGGCGCGGATATGGTGCTGAGATCCTCGGCCGCCTGAACTGCATCAGCCCCCGCCGCATGAACAGCCGCCAGCGCCGCCACGGAATTCATCACCCAGTGACGGCCCGGAACGGGCACGACATAGCGCACCTTCACGCCGCAAATATCAGCCGTCACATCGCTTTCATCGCCGCGCGCATCGACGCTCATCACCCGCGCCTCTGCGCCCTGTTCAGCGCCAAAAGATATGATGGAACACCCCTTTCCTTGCGCCGCTGCGCGCAAGCGGGTGAAATGTTCACTGTCGGCGTTCAGCACAGCAACGCCATCGCCGCCCATGCCGTCAAAAATTTCCGCCTTGGCGTCGGCAATGGCCTCCACTCCGGAAAAAAACTCAAGATGAACCGGCGCCACAGTGGTGATCACCGCAACTTGGGGGGCAACAAGCCGCGACAACGGCGTGATTTCTCCGGCGTGATTCATGCCGATTTCAAAAACGCCAAACTCCGCGTCTTGCGGCATCCGCGCCAGCGTGAGCGGCACGCCCCACATATTATTATATGACGCCGCCGAGGCGTGGGTTTTTCTTTGCCGTCCAAGAACATGCCGCAGCATCTCCTTGGTGCTGGTTTTTCCAACGCTCCCCGTTATTGCGATGCGCGTTGCGGCGCTGCGCGCGCGGGCCGCTTGCGCCAATGAATTTAACGCGCTCAGCGTGTCATCGACATGCAAAAGGCAAGCATCCCGCGTCAAACCCGGCGCTGGTTCCGACACCATGCACGCAGACGCGCCCGCCTTCACTGCGCTGGGCGCAAATTGATGACCGTCGCGATTAAGGCCCGTCAGCGCGACAAAAAGATCGCCCCGCGCAAGATTGCGGCTGTCAATCGACACCCCATTAGCGCACCAGTCGGTACGGCCCTCAAGCCGCCCCCCTGTCGCCTGCGCCGCCGCTTCAGCCGTCCATAAAACCTCTCCGCTCACAATGCGCCTCCCGCAGCTAACAGGATGCGGCGAATTTCCTCAGCATCGTTAAAGGGGATGACGTTATCGCCGATGACCTGGCCAGTTTCATGGCCCTTGCCCGCAACCACCAATGCATCGCCCCCTGACAGCGTTTTAATGGCGTCTTCAATCGCCGCCCCGCGATCCGCAATTTCGCGCGCGTCGGGCGCGCCTTCCATAACGGCATGGCGAATTGAGGCGGGGTCTTCATGTCGCGGATTATCATCCGTGACCGTCACAATATCGGCGCTCAAAGCCGCCGCCGCGCCCATAAGCGGCCGCTTGCTCCGGTCGCGGTCGCCGCCGGCGCCGAACACAACATGAAGGCGCCCCCGGCAATGAGGTTTCACCGCCTGCAACACAGTGGCGAGCGCATCGGGCGTATGAGCGTAATCAACAAAGACCGGCGCGCCTTGCGCGGTTCCGCCCACCATCTGAAGGCGGCCGGGAACCGTTTTCATTTTTTCCAAAAGCGGGAAAACTTGCGATCCCGGCGCGCCGCACGCCATCACGAGGCCCGCGGCGATCAACGCATTGGAAGCCTGAAACGCCCCCACAAGCGGCAAATGAATTTCATGAACCCGCCCCTCATAGCGAACGCTTAAATCCTGTCCATGCGTGGTAGGCGCGCGCGCTGCCAAATGGATATGGCGCCCCCGCTCCGGCGCCGCTTCACCCACCGCGATCACGCGTTGGCCCCGCGCCCAACACAAGGCCTCCACTTCCTCAAAGACATGAGAATCCGCATTCAGAACCGCCACGCCTGAAGGGGGCAGCACTTCACCGAACAAACGTAATTTACTGAAAAAATAATCTTCCAAACTTGCGTGATAATCAAGATGATCCTGACTGAGATTTGTGAAAGCGGCGGCCTTAATGCGCACGCCGTCAAGACGGTATTGCGCCAACCCATGGCTGGACGCCTCCAGAGCCAGATGGTTGATGTTTTGCTCTTTTAACTTTTTCAGTATGCTGTGTATTTCAATCGGATCGGGCGTTGTGTGCCGCAACATCTCATGACCCCTGCCGTGCTCGACGCCAAGAGTGCCCAGGCTGGCGGCTTCAAGACCCATCAGCTCCCAAATCTGCCGCACAAAATTGACAACGGAAGTTTTTGCATTCGTGCCGGTCACCGCCGCCACAATGCCAGGCTGAGCGCCGTAAAAGGCGGCCGCCATCAGGGAAAGGCGCTGACGCGGATTCATGTCGCGAATGACGGCTGTCTGATTGGCTGCATTCAACCCATGCGCGGCAAGGTCCACGCCCGGCGCGGTAAGTATGGCTGAAGCCCCGCGGCGCAGGGCCTCGCCGATAAATTCGGCGCCGTCTGCATGGCTACCGGGCAGCGCCGCAAACAAAAAACCCGGAGCCACTTCCCGACTGTCTGCTGTCAATCCTTGGATATCCATATCCTGCGGCATAATTTCCACATGCGCCTTTTCGTCAAGAAGTCGTGTTAAGTACATATCCCCATCACTGTCATGGCAAGGTCAACGATGCTTTCTGAAACCGCTCCGATATCCATTTTTGCGGCGCAACGCCCAGCAATGGACCAATCCGGCGGATGACGTCGCGCGCCAAGGGAGCCGTCGTCCACCCCGCCGTCGCAAAACCAAATGTATCTTTCGTTCCTTTAGGCTCATCAAGCATCATCAGCACCACATATTGAGGATCTTGGATGGGAAATGTGGCGACAAATGTATTCAGCCGCCCCGCGCTCTTATATTTATCGGCAGTCCCGGTTTTGCCGCCGACAAAATAGCCCTCAACATCCGCCTGCCGCGCCGTTCCATCAGTGACCACCAGGCGCAGGAGTTGGCGCATCTGCGCGCTCGTGTCTTTCGAAATCACACGCACAAATGGCGGGGTGGAGGACGGATCCCGTTTTAAAATGGTTGGTTCAACGAGCAGCCCGCCATTCACCATTGCCGCCGCCGCGCGCGCCAGATGAAGCGGCGAAACGGATATGCCGTGCCCATAGGAGATGGTGGCCGCGCGAATTTTCCGCCAGTGGCTGGGCGCCACCGGCATGCTGACTTCCGTCAATTCGATGGGCACGGGTTGATTCAGCCCAAGACGGCGCAAAAAAGCCTGGTGGCGGGGAATGCCGACATCGTTCGCTATTTTCACGGTGCCGATATTGGAGGAATAGGCAAAAATCTCAGGGACGCTCAGCCATCGATTTTTACCATGGTAATCATTTATCTGTGTACTGCCAATCAATATAGGCCGCGATGCGTCATAACCGTCATTCAAGGTCACAACGCCGGCGTCCAACGCCATGGCGACGGTAAACATTTTGAAGACCGACCCCATTTCGTAATTGCCCTTTGTGACGCGATTGAAGTGCTTATTTTTATCGACCTTCTGATTGCCATTGGGATTGAAGTCGGGCAAGGACGCCAAGGCCAGCACTTCGCCTGTGCGCACATCGAGGACCAATCCCGCCCCGGCAATTGCGCGAAATTTTTCCATGGCGCGCGCCAATTCATCCTGAACCACATGCTGAACGCGCATATCGAGCGAGAGCGCCACCTTCTCGCCGCTGAGTCCCGCTTGCACGATGGTTTCATTCAGTGACTGCTCGACGCCGGAAATCCCTCTATTGTCCGTATTCACAAAGCCAATCACATGCGCCGCATCACGGCCGCGCGGATAGATGCGGCGCGCAACACGAGGAAAACTCAAACCGGCAAGGCCAAGTTCAAAGATCATCTGCTTTTGCACCGGCGTCAGATAACGCACGAGTTGAACGGAATGGCTTTGGGACGTTAATTTCCGCAAAACATCCATTTCATCCAAATCGGGAAGCACCTCCACCAAAGCGGCCGTCGTGGCGCCCGGATTCCAAACTTCCCGCGTATCGGCGTAAAGCGAGAGCGACGTTAAATTGGTCGCAAGAAGTTCGCCATTGCGGTCCGTAAGATCGCCCCTCACCCGCGTTGCCACACTGGTCAGGTTCGCCGCACTGGCCGCGTCCTTGCCGGAAAAGAGCATCACCGTCACAAGCCGGGCGCTGAGCACGGCAAAGCATAAAACGAATAGACACGTCACAGTCTTAATGCGGCGCCTTGCATCTCGGATAGACTGGTGGCGGCGCCGGTCTGAATGAATATGAGTGGCAATCCCGATACCGCCGATATCGAGAGCGCCACCCATTCCATCAGGCACGACAATGCCTGAACCAGAACGCCTTGGCTTGTCTTTAGCCATTTGCGTCGCCTCCTCTGGTCAAAACAAAAGGTTTAGGCTGCGGCGCCACACCGACCGGTGGAGACGCCAACTCCTCTTGCGCAATGCGCTCGGCGGGCGTGAGTTCGCCATCGTCCGTCAACCGATCTGCGCGCGCCCGTTGCGCCGTAAATGGCTTGGTGGGCACGTCTTGAAAGTCCACAATCTGCGCCAAACCAACCGGACCCAGATCCAGATATTTATCCGCTAATTTTTGAATCCGCTCCGGTTGATTGAGATGGCTCCACTCCGCACGCAGCACTTTAAGCGTTTCTTTTTCAATTTCGATTTCCTGTCTCAATTTAGACACGCCGCGCTCGGCAATGCGCGCATCATATTTGACGTTGTAGAGGCCGAAAGAAAACAGGACAACCATAGCCAGAGCAAACACATTCATTATACGAATCATAAATTCACCTCTTGCGGTAATCCTAAGCCAAGAAAATCAAGCGGAAAAGCCGGCGCCTCCGTGCGCTCTCCCGCCCGCAAAATCGCCGACCGCGCCCGTGGGTTATTTTCCACCTCCCGCGCACTCGGCTTCACGGCCTTGCGAAACAACGCTCTGAAAGATGGGCTAGGCCGCGCGCCGGGCGCTTCAGGAGGCGCGTGACGGGATGGTTGAGGCAGATCGTCAAACCGGGCTGAGAAAAATCGTTTGACAATCCTGCTCTCCAAAGAATGAAAGACGACAACCACCAAGCGGCCCGCAGGCGCCAAGAGCGCTTCCGCCGCGCTGAGCCCCTTTGCCAGCTCAAACAATTCGTTGTTCGTCCAAAGCCGAAAAGCCTGGAACGTCCGCGTTGCACAGTGAATTTTCATGGCGCCTGCGCTGGCGCCGAACACGCCCTCAACCACACGGACCAATTC
>JAJFIM010000319.1 GCA_021774995.1 Alphaproteobacteria bacterium
GCAGGCTGAGATCAAGCGGGCGCGCTCACTCTTGCCGCAAGCCGCCCCGTGGGAAACCACAGCCAGCCTAGAGGGCGACCGCGTCGTTCTGGCTTTGCAAGGCGCGGAATGGTTTTCCGTCTTTAGTGAAGGCCGCGTGGTTTCAGCTTCGTTCTTTCCTTATGCGGAAGGTTTGATCGCCAACGCGCCCACACAAGAATTGCATTTCGGGAAAAACGGTTTCGCGTTTATGCTGACGCCGGGATACAAGGTCGAAAATGAACAGGCCCTGCCGGAAGGCGGACTTGACGGCGTTGTGGTTCTGACCCAGAGGCCGCCGGCGGGAGGCGCAGTTAAGCGAGCGTCGTTCACGGTGAACGCCGCCATTGGAGGCGTTCCTGAAGGCGTGATGGACCAGGCGCTCACTCCGCCGGCGCAGAGCATGATCACGCTCTCGCTTGGGGCCGCACTTTTATTTGCTCTGCTGGGCGGGCTCCTGCTCAATCTTATGCCTTGCGTGCTGCCGGTTTTGTCGATGAAAGCGCTGAGTCTTGTTCAGAGCGCGCAAAAACACCCGGCTGAGGCGCGCGCCAGCGGCTTGGCCTATGCCGCCGGCGTGGTCCTCACTTTCCTCGTTATCGCGGCGGGGCTTGTGGCCCTTCGATCCGTGGGCGAACAGATTGGTTGGGGTTTTCAACTTCAGTCGCCGGTTTTTGTGACGGCGATGACCTATCTCATCTTCATGGTTGGACTCAATCTCTCCGGCGTTTTTGACATTGGGCAACCTCTCGCAAATATGGGCGGCGCGTTGGTGGAAAAAAGCGGCAGGGGAGCGAGTTTTTTCACGGGCGTATTGGCCAGCCTGGTGGCAACGCCCTGCACGGCGCCTTTCATGGGCGCTGCGGTTGGCTATGCGGTGTTTCAGCCCTCAGCGGCGACTTTTTTGATATTCGGCGCGTTGGGTTTGGGCATGGCCTTGCCCTATCTGGTTTTGAGTTTTACGCCCTCAGCCGCGCGTCTGCTGCCCCGGCCGGGTCTGTGGATGGTGCGGCTCAGACAAGGGCTGGCTTTCCCGATGTACGCGACGGCGGCCTGGCTCATCTGGGTGCTCAGCCAACAGACGAACGCCAATGGCGTGTTTTTTGCGCTGCTGGGATTGGTGCTGTTAGGTTTTGCCGCCTGGGTCTATCAGGCGTCAGCGCAGGCGCAGGCGCGGGGCAGGATGATTGGCCGCGCCTCTGCCGTTTTGGCTCTGGCGGCGGCGCTGGCGCTTCTCGCGCCACTGCGCGCGGGCGTAGAGCAAGTTGTGGCTGCACCCGAAACACCGGGTGAGAACGAATTGATTTCTGAGCCCTATTCGCCGGAAAGTCTGGCCGCCTATCGCGCGCAAGGCAAAGCTGTCTTTGTAAACTTTACCGCTGCGTGGTGCGTCACATGTTTGGTTAATGAGCGCCTTGCCTTGAACACGGCCCGCGTGAGCGCGCGGTTTGCCCAAGGCGACGTTGCATATCTCAAGGGCGATTGGACAAATTCAGACCCGGTGATCACCAAAGCCCTGGCGCGTTATGGCCGCAACGGCGTTCCGCTTTATCTGCTCTACGCGCCGGGCGGCAAGGGCGAAGAGGATGCGGTGGTGCTGCCGCAAATTCTCACCCCGTCCATTGTAATCTCGGCAATCGACGCACTTTAGGGCTCAGTCCGCCGGGCCGCCCTCCGCAACCACGCGAAAGCCGTTATAATTGAGGCGCACTGTCGTTGCGTAGCGGTCGCGGGTCGAGACCCAGGAGACGTCCGGCTTGTTATACCAGGAGGCGCCGCGCAAAACTTTTTCGTCGGCGGTATCAGGTCCCATAGGATCGACGGCCGGCGATTTTTTGTAATAGTCTTGCTCGTACCAGTCATACATCCATTCCCAGACATTGCCGGTGAGGTCGTAAAAACCCCAGTCATTGGCGGGGAAAGAACCGACGCGCGTGGTCATCGGCTGGGATTTTGACATTTGCTCGCCCTCTCCGTCCCACCATGTTTTCCATTCGTCGCGGTCAGGCACATACCCCATGCGCCATGTCGATATATTAGCGGCCTTATTGTCCCATTCATCGCCCCAAACATAGCGCAAACCTTGCTTGCCCGCGCGGGCGGCGTATTCCCATTCAGCTTCCGTCGGCAGGCGGTAAGCCGCGCCGGTGGTCTGCGACAACCAATCAGTGTAGGCTTTGGCGTCGTTCCAACTGACATTCACCACCGGGTGATTAGGGTAATTGGCCATATAGCCGGTCCAGCCTTTTGGCTCCCATGGCGTCTCATAGTCGGTGGCTTCAATAAAGGCGGCATACTGAGCATTGGTTACCTGGAACCGGCTCATTTGGAAATTCGACACCGTCACTTCGTGGGGTGTATTGTAATCTTTATCGGCATCGTCTTTCGCGCTGCCCATCTGAAACGCGCCGCCGGTGACGGCAAGCATTTCAGGCATGAGATGACCATCATGCAGAACGCCGAAATTATCGCCCTCCCGCGACGCTTCGATTTTTGCGTCCTTGGCGGAACCGACAATTTCGCCGTCCCCCGCCTGGGTTTTCGCCACAACGCGCTGTCCGACGAAAGTCGCCGTGCCATAAAGGCCGTACTCAATCCGGCCTTCCATGGCGTCGCCATCTACTGTGGCGTAATATTCAGCCGCCATAGGTTGGCCGCCAAAATCCAGAACAGCGATGAACTCAAGATTGGTTCCATCAAGCGCGCCGACAAACCGGCCCGATGCGCTGTTGCTGTCCACAAAGCCGATCACGCGGTTGCCTTCTTGTCTGAAAAGAACCTCGCGCGATCCCGGGCCGTTGGGTGATGTGAGAACCTGGAACGCCCAGGGGCCTGAAAGATCAAGCGTTTCTTCGGCCCAACCCGGATGCGCCGCAACAAGCGCGGTAAGCGCCACGGTTGAAACGAATGTCAAATGACGTCGCATGGTAAAGTCTCCCCTTCAATCTCATAGCGTAAAACACGCCATGAGATACGATAAGCGCGAACAGATAAGAGAGCAATCAACCACACGGTTTTGTCGAATGCAGATGCCACATTGTGATGGG
>JAJFIM010000320.1 GCA_021774995.1 Alphaproteobacteria bacterium
TCGATCATGAATCGCTGGAGCGGGAGCTGGCTCTGGTCAAGGTGAAGGGCACCGGCGAAAAGCGCGTCGAATCCCTGCGCCTGTCAGACGCCTTTCGCGCGCGGGTGATCGACACCACGCACGAATCATTTGTTTTTGAGCTCACAGGCTCTCCCGCCAAGCTCGATGCTTTTGTCAATCTCATGCGCCCGCTGGGTCTCGTTGACGTGTCGCGCACGGGCGTGGCCGCCATCGCCCGGGGCCCCGAGGGCATGTAATTTAAAAATCCACGAAAAGGAAAATAATCATGCGCGTATATTACGACCGCGATGCGGACGTTAATCTCATCAAGGGCAAGAAAGTCGCCATCATCGGCTATGGCTCTCAGGGCCATGCCCATGCCCTAAACTTGCGCGATTCAGGCGTTAAGGAAATCGCCGTGGCGCTCAGGGAGGGGTCGGGATCAGCCAAGAAGGCTTCCGATGAAGGCCTCACCGTCATGAGCGTTGCCGACGCCGCCAAATGGGCCGACGTGCTGATGATGCTGACGCCGGATGAATTGCAGGCCGATATTTATACCGAGCATCTGGCGGACAATATGCGCGAAGGCGCGGCGCTTTTGTTTGCGCACGGATTAAACATTCATTTTAATCTCATACTGCCGCGCGCCGATATCGATGTGCTGATGGTGGCGCCCAAAGGACCTGGCCATACAGTGCGCGGCGAGTATCAGCGCGGCGCCGGGGTGCCGTGCCTCATTGCCATTGCGCAGGACGCCACCGGCAACGCCCATGATCTGGGCCTGTCTTACGCTTCCGCCATCGGCGGCGGCCGCGCCGGCATCATCGAGACCACGTTCCGGGAGGAATGCGAAACCGATCTCTTCGGCGAGCAGGTTGTGCTGTGCGGCGGCGTGGTGGAGTTGATCCGCAACGGTTTTGAAACCCTGGTGGAGGCGGGCTATGCGCCGGAGATGGCGTATTTTGAATGCCTGCATGAGGTCAAACTCATTGTCGATCTTATTTATGAGGGCGGCATTGCCAATATGAATTATTCCGTCTCCAACACGGCTGAATATGGCGAATATGTTTCTGGACCGCGCATTGTCACGTCTGAGACCAAGGCGGAGATGAAAAAAGTGCTGGAGGACATCCAGTCGGGCCGGTTTACCCGCGATTGGATGCTGGAAAACAAAGTGGGGCAGACGAGTTTCAAAGCTCTGCGCGCCGCGTCTGAAAACCACCCCATCGAAGAGGTCGGCGCGCGTCTGCGCGCCATGATGCCGTGGATTGCCGAAACGCGGCTTGTCGACAAAGACAAGAACTAAAAAGTTTAATCGCAAGGAAAAGCACGTTTTGCATGTATTTTGCCTGAGATGAGGGATTCTTGTATGCTCGGCTTCGGGGCGCTGCGCCTTGAAATGGGGGAAGGGGTTTCTAAGGATGTCTGAATGGGCGTCAGTCTTAAAACGCAAGATCGACGCGCTTGACAGCCGGGCGCTGGCGGCGCTCAGCGCGTCCCTTTTTTTGCTGATTGCCGTCGTTTTCGCCTTTGTTTATGGCGGGGATTGGCTGGGGATCACAACGCAAGGGGATGTTGAAGTCCGGCTGGCGCAGTTCCGCGAAACGCTCTGGGCGCCTTTTGTGGTGTTGGGCGTATTTTCCCTGATCGGCCTCACGGGCGCGCCGCAATTCATGTTGATGGCGGCGGCGGTGGTGATTTTTGGTCCCTTTATTGGATTTTTATATGCCTGGCTGGGGACGGTGTTCAGCGCTTGCGTGGGGTTTTGGGTCGGTCACTATATGGGAAGCGATGTGATCCGGCGCTTCGCCGGTGAGCGCATTAACGCCATTAGCCAGAAAATCGGCAATCACGGCGTGGTGGCGAGTATTTTGGTGCGCCTGGTGCCAACGGCGCCCTTTGCCGTCGTGAATATGGTTGCAGGGGCCTCGCATATCGGTTTCGGCCAGTATTTCATGGGCACGCTTTTGGGCGTGGTGCCCAAAGCGGCGCTCATTGCCTATATCGGGGCCAGCCTTTCAAGTTTCCTCGAAGAGCGCAATCCGTTCGATCTGGCGCTTTTAGGCCTGGTTTTAGCGCTTTGGGTCGGTATTGGTTTTTATGTGCAACGCTGGGTGCGCCGTACGCGGCGGGTATCTGAAGAGGGGCAGCGCCCCCTTGCCGCGGACGCTATGGGGGCGCAAGCCGACGCCAAAGAAGTCGCTTAATAAACTTTCGCGCCGCGTCAACGCTTGCGCAATCCCGCTCGAGTATCATATAAGCTTGACAGACCAGTTGATGGCGGGAACCTTAATCCATGCGCTTTTGTGCAATCAGTGACGGATATCATGTGCGGGGCGGCGAAATCGCCGCTCAGACGCCGGTCCTGCCTGCCTGTTCCGTCTCCGGGGTCCTTCTCCTTATTTGCCCCTAAGTGCTGGCTGCTTCTTCTGAGAGAAGCGGGCATTTAGGGGAATTTGCGAAACAACCCGACATTTTCTCATTTAGTGAAGGACCATGGCCATGAGCCAGATATCAGAACACAACGCGGTCAAAATTTTTGACACGACTTTGCGCGACGGCGAGCAGTCGCCGGGCGCCTCTATGACTTTGGAAGAAAAGTTGAAAATCGCCCACCTCTTGGAAGACATGGGCGTCGATATCATCGAGGCGGGTTTTCCCATCGCCTCTAATGGTGATTTTGAAGCCGTGAACGAAGTCGCCAAAGTCATCACGCACGCAGTTGTGTGCGGGTTGGCGCGCGCCGGCGCCAAAGACATTGAACGGGCGGGCGCAGCCCTCAAGCCCGCCGCCCGGCCGCGCATCCACACGTTTATTTCCACCAGTCCCGTGCATATGAAGCACAAGTTGCAGATGGAGCCGGGTGAGGTGATGGACGCGGTGATCTCCAGTGTGACTCTGGCGCGCAAATACACCGATGACGTGGAATGGTCCGCTGAAGACGCGACGCGTACGGATCATGATTTTTTGTGCCAGACGGTTGAAGCGGCCATTAAAGCGGGCGCGACCACCATCAATATTCCAGACACCGTGGGTTATACGGTGCCGCAGGAATATGGCGCTTTGATTGCCATGTTGAAAAACCGCGTGCCCAATATTGACAAGGCGGTGATCTCGACCCATTGCCATAATGATTTGGGGCTGGCGGTGGCCAATTCGATTGCCGGGATTGCCGCGGGCGCGCGGCAAATTGAATGCACCATAAATGGACTGGGCGAGCGGGCGGGCAATGCGGCCATGGAAGAGATTGTCATGACGCTGCGCACGCGGCGCGACGCCCTTCCCTATGACACGGGGTTGGACGCCACAAAAATTATTCAAGCGTCAAAACTGGTGTCCACGGTGACCGGCTTTCCGGTGCAATATAACAAAGCCATTGTCGGCAAAAACGCCTTTGCCCATGAATCGGGCATCCATCAGGACGGTATGCTGAAAAATAATGAGACCTATGAGATCATGACGCCGGAAAGCATAGGCCTCTCCGAATCAAGTCTGGTGATGGGTAAGCATTCGGGGCGGCATGCTTTTCGCGAAAAGATCGCTGAATTGGGGTATGAATTGGGCGATAACGCGATTGAAGACGCCTTTCGCCGGTTCAAGGATCTTGCCGATAAGAAAAAAGAAGTCTTCGATGAAGACATCGAAGCGCTGGTGGATGACGAAGTGTTTCGCGGCGGCGACCGGATGAAAGTGACCCGCCTTAATGTGGTGGCGGGGACGGAAGGGCCGCAACAGGCGGACCTCACTCTGGAAATCGATGGCGAAGCGCATGAGAGTTCAGCCACCGGCGATGGTCCGGTGGACGCTGTTTTCAATGCGATTAAGAATATCTGCGGGGGTGCCGCGCGCCTTAAACTCTATCAGGTGCACGCCGTCACCCAAGGCACTGACGCACAGGCCGGGGTCTCAGTTCATCTGGAAGAAGACGGCCGGTCGGTCGTCGGACGCGGGGCGGACACGGACACAATGGTGGCTTCCGCCCGGGCCTATGTGAACGCCTTGAACAAGCTTCACTTGAAACGGCAGAAAAGCGCGCCCGGGGCTCGGTAGGCTCACGTTTAGTTTTTGTTCAAACCTGACCGGATAGACTTCCGGCCAGGTTATTCAGGAACGCGTCTCTGGTTTTTTGTCCCTGGGGGCAGTAAAAAAGTGTTGCCGTCAAATTAACGTTAATGACTTGGCGTCTATTCTGGTCATTATAGACGATGCGCGGGGGCTCCGGCCCTCTCGTATCGGCATGTCATTCCTCAAGAACAAGGCAAAATCCGCGATGTTCGCAAGTTTGTTTGGTCTTCTCTCCGCCGATATGGCCATTGATCTGGGCACGGCGAATACGCTGGTTTACGTCAAAGGGCGGGGCATTGTGCTCAATGAGCCCTCAGTGGTGGCGATCCAGACCAAAGCCGGAAAAAAACACGTTTTGGCGGTGGGCAATGAGGCCAAGCTGATGCTGGGCCGCACGCCGGGTAATATCGAAGCGATCCGGCCCATGCGCGACGGCGTGATCGCGGATTTCGAAGTCGCCGAGGAGATGATCAAACACTTTATTCGCAAAGTGCATAACCGCCGCTCCTTTGCCTCTCCTCAAATCGTCGTCTGCGTGCCCTCTGGCGCGACCGCCGTGGAGCGGCGCGCGATCCAGGAATCGGCGCTGTCCGCCGGGGCGCGGCGGGTTAATCTCATTGAAGAGCCGGTGGCCGCCGCCATCGGCGCGGGCCTGCCTGTGTCTGAACCCACGGGCTCCATGGTTGTGGATGTCGGCGGGGGGACAACGGAAGTGGCCGTTTTGTCTCTCGGAGGGGTGGTCTATTCGCGCTCCGTGCGCGTGGGCGGCGACAAAATGGATGAGGCGATTATCGCCTATATCCGGCGCATGCATAATCTTCTGGTGGGTGAGGCCAGCTCCGAGCGCATCAAAAAAGAGATCGGCTCGGCCTGTCCGCCGGCCGACGGCAACGGCCTGACCATGGAGATCAAGGGCCGGGATTTGATGAACGGCGTGCCCAAAGAAGTCACCATAGGCCAACGCCAAATTGCGGAAAGCCTTGCGGAACCGGTGGGCGCCATTGTCGAGGCGGTGAAAGTCGCCCTGGAATCAACGCCGCCTGAACTGGCCGCCGATATTGTCGACAAAGGTATTGTTCTCACCGGGGGCGGGGCTCTGCTCACCAATCTTGACCAGGTGTTGCGCGAAGAGACCGGATTGCCGGTCAGCATCGCCGATGAACCGTTGTCCTGCGTGGCTCTGGGCACAGGCCGCGCTCTTGAGAATATGAAGGCCATGAAGGGCATTTTATCTACGGTTTACTAGGACTTTTACGTCATTATAATCGCATGCCCGGGGGGACGGAGGGGTGGCCCCTGCGTGAGCCGTCTCGCCTCCTGATGAGTCTTTAAGGAGCCAGTCATTGGTGCGACATCGATTTGGACAATCCGACCGCATAACAGTGCCGTTTCGCATGCTATCGCATCGATTCTCTATGATCGCGATGCTGCTCGTTTCCTGTGCGTTGCTGCTTTTTGGACGGGCTGAGGCCTATGTCTTCGATGATGCGCGCAACAAGACTCTCGAAATCATGACCCCTGTGATGGACTGGATGTCATCGCCCTCGGCCTTATTTCGGAGTTGGCTGGAGAATTTCGACGCTTATTTTGATGTTTATGAAAAAAACCGCATCCTCCGGGAAGAAAACAGCCGCCTGATGGCGTGGAAAGACCGCGCACTGCAATTGGAGCAGGTGGCGATCCGGTACCAAGATTTGCTGGATGTGCAGTTGGAGCCGGAGATCACGTATATTTCAGGCCGCGTCGTGTCCGATTCCGGCGGACCCTTTGTTCACACCTTGATCATCAACGCCGGGCGCAAACAAGGGGTCGCCGAGGGCCAAGCAGTGGTGGACAGGCGAGGGTTTATCGGCCGCGTGGTGGGGACGGGTAAAGCGGCGTCCCGCATTCTGTTGGCATCGGATTTGAACAGCCGCGTGCCGGTCTTGGTGGAGCCCAGCAATGACCGGGCGGTGATGACGGGAGACAATACGTCCCGGCCGAATTTAGAATTTCTCTCCGATAACGCTGAAATTAAAGCAGGCGACCGGGTTGTGACGTCAGGGGCCGGCGGGATGCTGCCGCCCGGCCTGCCCGTCGGAATAACAGTTCAAACAAATGAGGGAAAATTCCGCGTACAGCCTTTTTCTGAGCAAGCGCGCGTTTCGTATGTGCGCGTTCTCCGCTATGATTTTCCCGGCGAGATCGCACCGGAAACGGAAGAAGAGGCGGCGGAGGAGGAGGAGGCGCTCAGCGTTGACGCATCGCCGCCAGCGCCGGCCGCGCCGCAAACCGAACCGATCGCCCTCCCGCCCGAACCCCAAACGCCGGTACTTCCTGAATCCCCGCCCCGGGTCGCAACCGAAGAGCCCATTCAGGTCATGCCGCTTGGCGAACCCAGCGAGACAGTGGGAGACGATGATGGATAGAAGTCTCACGCGCTCATTCAGCGCACTCTATCAGTTATCAATCCCCTTTGCGGTCGCGCTCTTTTGCGTGATGTTCACCATGTTGCCGTGGGGGCTGTCGTCGGGAGTTGTGATCGCGCCGTCATTTGCGCTGATGGCCGTCTATTACTGGGGGCTGTACCGACCCGATTTAATGCCGCCCATTGCCGTGTTCTTGGTTGGACTTTTTCAAGATCTCATGTCCGGAGGCCCGTTGGGCCTGTGGTCATTGGTTTATCTTGCCGTGTACGGCGTGGTCGTCTCCCAACGATTGTTTTTTATTGGTAAGGCGTTTTTAGCGATCTGGATTGGGTTTGGCGTGATATTGTCCCCTCTTTCCGTTCTGGCGCAGGCGTTTTTGTCTTTTATACTCTATCCGATTGCGGCGCGAATTTTCGCCGCCGTTCAGAAGCAGTTTCTTAACCAGCCTTGAGAAGGCGGGTTAGGCTTAAGAAGTTGGAAGCAGATCCATGGAAGTGAAAGATCAAGATCGCTATAAGACTTTCACCCGCCGAACCGCTCTGGTGTCGGCGGGCGGTCTTGGGATCTTGGCGACTTTGTTTAGCCGGCTTTATTATCTTCAGGTCGTCAAATCGGCTGAATACGCCGGCATGGCCGATGACAACCGCATGAGCTTGGAATTGCTGGCGCCGCTTCGAGGACGCATTTTTGATCGCTTCGGAATTGAACTGGCCGCGAACACCAAAAACTTCAGAGTGGTGCTGATCCCAGAGCAAACGGAGAGCGTTGAAAAGTCCCTTGATCATCTGTCGACGTTTATTCACATCAGCGAAGGGCAAAGAAAAAAAGTTTTGCGGGCGGCGGCGCGTCAACGAAAGTTTTCCTCGATCACTGTCATTGAAAATTTAAGCTGGGATGATTTTGCCCGCGTCAACGTCAACGGGCCCAGTCTGGCCGGCATCAAGCCGGATGCCGGCGTCTCGCGCTATTACCCATTCGGACCTGATCTGGCGCATGTCGTCGGTTACGTGGCGGCGGTAAATGAAGAGGAAATAAATGACGATCCGGTTCTCGCTCTCCCCGGTTTTCGCATCGGCAAAAGCGGCATTGAATTGCAAATCGAGAAAGAATTGCGCGGCAAAGCGGGCAACCGCCAGGTCGAAGTGAATGCCTATGGCAAAGTAAAGCGCGAGCTGTCGCGTAATGAAGGCGTGGCGGGCGAGGATGCGGTCTTGACGCTGGATATGGAATTGCAGGCCAAGGCCATGCAACGCCTTGAAGGCGAGAGCGCCGCCGCCGTGGTGATGGACATCAAAACCGGCGATGTGTTGGTGCTGGCCTCGGCGCCCGCCTATGACCCCAATGATTTCGTCGTCGGCATTTCGCAAGAAAAATGGGATGCCTTGCAAAAAGACAAATACAGGCCGCAGCTGAATAAGACGGTGGGCGGCGCCTATCCGCCGGGCTCCACGTTTAAAATGATCACGGCGCTGGCGGCGCTGGAGGCGGGCGTGATGACGCCCGATGATCACGTGTTTTGCAGCGGGTCTATGTATTTTGGCAACCGCACGTGGAACTGCTGGAAAAAAAGCGGTCACGGATCCATGTCCATGAAAAACGCCGTCAAACATTCCTGCGACATATTCTTTTATGAAGCGGCCAAGCGCGCGGGCATCGATAATATTGAAAAAATGGCAAAGCGTTTTGGATTGGGAACGGCATATGATTTTGGCATGCCGGATGAAAAACCTGGTCTGGTGCCGAGCCGGGGGTGGAAGATCGCCAATCGGGGCGAGCCCTGGCAAAAGGGAGAAACGCTGAACACAGGAATCGGTCAAGGGTTTTTACTGACCACGCCCGTTCAACTGGCCACCATGACGGCGCGTCTGGCCAATGGGGGTCTTGCCGTGACGCCCCGTATTTTCCGGTCCCTCGGGTCTGAGACTTACCCGCTCGAAGACGCCGCGCCCATGGGGGTGTCGCAGCGCCATCTTGGCGTCGTGCTGGCGGGGATGAACGGGGTGTCGAATGAACCGGGGGGCACGGCCTATGGCAGCCGCATCTGGGATAAGGGGTTGGAGTTGGCGGGTAAAACGGGAACCGTGCAAGTCTATTCAATTACCAGAGCGGAGCGGCTGGCGGGCGTGCGCAAAGGCGATCAATTGCCCTGGAGGCTGAGAGATCATGCGTGGTTTGTCGCATTTGCGCCGGTTGCGGCGCCGCGCTACGCCATTTCCGTTTTTGTCGAACATGGGATCAGCGGCTCGCGCGCCGGGGCGCCGATTGCGCGCGATATCATGCACGATGTTTTACTGAAAGACCCGGTGCGGATTGCCGCCATCCCTCCCGTCGCCAGCGGCCAGATCGTCAAGCCGGCGCGGACCTGGGAGAGTTAGGCCATGTCTTTTTTGGAAATCATGGGGGGCTCGGGCCGTGAGTTGCGGCTGTCGGAAAAGTTTTTTGAGATCAATTGGGGTTTTATTCTTCTTCTCTGCGTGATTGCGGGAATTGGTTTTGCGATGCTCTATTCCGTTGCCGGTCATCATTTGGACCCCTGGGCTTCGCGTCAGATGGTTCGTTTTGGCATAGGCATGATCGTGTTGCTCGTTGTGGCGCTCATTGATATCCGCGTCTGGTTGGATTTGGCCTATCCGGCGTATGGCGTGGCGCTGGCGCTGCTGATCGGGGTTGAGTTCTGGGGCGTTGCGGGGATGGGGGCCAAGCGCTGGGTCGATTTGGGTTTGATGCAGGTGCAGCCCTCAGAGGTCATGAAAATTACCATGGTATTGGCCCTGGCGCGCTATTTTCACGGCATTTCCATGGAGCAGGTTTCCCGGCCGCTCTATATGCTGCCCCCAGTGCTGATCATCATGGCGCCGGTTGGCCTGGTGTTGCGCCAGCCTGATCTGGGGACGGCGGCCCTGTTGATGATCGGGGGCATAGGGTTGTGGATTGTCGCCGGACTCAATTGGAAAGTTATTCTCTCGGGGCTGGATTTGGGGCTTGTCGCCATTCCGTTCGGGTGGGGGTCGCTTTACGATTACCAGCGTGACCGCGTGCTGACATTTCTTGATCCGGTGCGCGATCCCCTGGGCGCGGGCGCTAAGATCATTC
>JAJFIM010000033.1 GCA_021774995.1 Alphaproteobacteria bacterium
AGTTCGGGGCCGCCAGAAATATACCTGTGCCACGAACTGGAAGATTCCAACAGATAATTTTGCCGGAGATGACTACCATGTTCCCTGGACACATGGCTCTTATATGAAACTGGGCATCATGGGAGACTATGCCGAGATGCCGAACTATAGTTTCGCGTTTCCCAATGGTCACGGTATCGGGGATATAAGTCTGCAAGAGGGCGCCTATGCCACAGATCTTGCCATGGCGGAGGAACTGGACAGCGACGCAGTCGATTATGTCAAGGAGTGCCGGGAGCGTCTTCAGAAATCACTGAAACCCCAACAGTCGAAAATTTATGCATTTGGGCACGGTAATATCTTTCCCAATTTTTCCCTCAATGATTTTAGTGCTCTGTGGCCTGTCGGGTTTTACCAGTGGCATCCGCGCGGACCGGAAGAAACGGAAGTGTGGCAAACCTGTCTGATCGACTCAGGGGCGCCTGAAAGTGTACGTCAGGCTGCTCTGGGAAGGTTTACTCATGTCCAGTCTGCGGCGGGGGCATTTGGTCAGGATGATTCGGAAAATTTCGAGCAGGTGACTGAGGCGACCGGGGGTGTTATCGCGCAACGCAGTCATTTCAACTATCAACTGGGTCTGGGTGTGGAGATCGAGGATGAAGAGATCAGGGCGCTCCCCGGAATAGCCGGGCCGCGATTTTCCGAGCACGGTCAGAGAAATTACTATTCCCACTGGCTAGAGTGCATGGAACGCAAGCCCTCGAATAAAGAGGTGTCGTCATGAGCCTGGTTAGCGTTACACCGGAGTTACAGCTTGAGATTGAGCGGTTTCTCTACAAGGAAGCCTCCCTTCTCGATGACAGAAAATTCGAAGAGTGGCTTTCTCAGTTGACTGACGATGTGCAGTATTTTGTTCCTGTCAGGGAGACGCTGGAAGAAAACGATGGGGTTCGCAAGTTTGGGGAAATGGCGCTGTTCATGGATGGCAAGGACCAATTACAATTGCGTATTGCGCGCCTTGGCACGGGCCTGGCACACGCAGAGACACCGCCCTCCCGCACGCGACACAATCTGAGCAACATACTGTTAACGTCAGTCGAAAATGGCATTTCGGTACGCGCGAATATCACCGTATCTGTTTGCCGTCTGGAACGAACGGAGGTCAACTATTATGGAATGCGGCGCGATGAACTGCGTATGGCAGACGGAGAGTGGAAGATTGCCCGGCGCGAAGTCATTCTGGATCAATCGGTTCTGCCGCGATCAATTTCGGTGCTGTTCTGAATTTCCCGCTCGACCGCGCGAGACAGCCCCTAGAGCCGAGATATAAGGGAAGAGACACGGGATGCAGAATCCGGAAATTACAGCCAGCCTTGGGGACCGCTACGATACCCAGGCCCTCATAGAGGGAACTCTCGATTTGGAGGGCTATTCTCTGCGTTTTGTCGATGCAGGCGAACACCCCTGGTCGTCTTTTCATGCCATGGTGACGAGCCTGCCCTGGAATATTGGTGAGCAGGCCTTTTCCCATTACCTGATTGCAAGGGATCAGGGAGTGCCAATCACGGCCATTCCTGCTTTTCCCAGCAGGTTTTTCCCACAATTAGGTGCAGTGGTATCTGTCGCTTCCGGCATCACCGAGCCCCGGGACCTGGAAGGCAAACGTGTGGGAGTGATGGGGTTTGGCTATAACCCGGCGGTATGGATGCGCCAGATTCTGGCTGAATACTATGCTGTAGACCTTGAGAAAGTGATCTGGGTAGAAGACGAAAATGACAAGTTCCTCGGTGGTCTCGACTACCCGAAACCGGAGCGATTCCGCATTGAAACAGCGGGCGGGTTTGATTCCCTGACCACCTCCGGAAGCAACCCGGGCTCTGTTACCGCTTTGAATGAAGGCTTGATTGATGCTTTTCTGGCTCCCGCCGCTGGACCTCCCTTGACTACGGGCATGCGCAAACTGTTTCCCAATCCGGAAGAGGAGATTACAAACTGGTTGTCGAGTGGCGGTGTATTTCCCATCAATACACTGATTACCCTGCGCCAGGAAACCATAACCCGGCATCCTGATCTGCCCAGGAAACTTTTCGATATCATGCAGTTGGCGCGAAGACAGTACCATGAAAACGCTCATTCAACTGGCGGGGACCATCTCGGAATATCGCTGGAATTTTTGACTCGCTCACGGCTTTTCCCGGATCGGTATGGACTGGAGGCGAATAGGGACGCGATTCAGTACATGATCGATAGTTGCTACCACCAGGGACTGATAAGTAAGCCCTACAAGCCCGAGGAGGTCATCCTGCCGCTGAACTGAGAATTCGCGAAATAAAGGGTGAGGACAGCTTAGTAAGCCAGTCGATTGTTAAGGAGTGGTTTTGAGTATTGATTGTTGTTTGGCCAATGACAGGTTCGATGGCGGCGGGTTACATCAATTCCCATTTTGAGGGAGCTGTGCGTCCAAGTGTGTAAGTGCCAGTCTCTGAAAACAAGTTGATACACTTAATTTTATGGAGTTACTAAACATGCTTTCGCAACAGGAAATCGAACAGTATGGCGAGACGCTATATAATGCATTGCGAACATGCATCGCTATTGATCCGCTCACAGACGTTATTCCCGATTTTAATATAAAGGATGCATACCAAATTCAACGCGATATGGTCCAACGCCGTTTGGCCGAGGAAGGCTCAAAAATTATTGGTTGGAAAATAGGTGTGACATCGGAAGCTGTGCAAACCATGTTGAATGTTGGTCAGCCGGATTTTGGTCACCTTCTTTCCACAATGGTTCATGGCGACAGAGCAATCCTGAAGCGAGATGATTTTATTCAGCCTCGCGCTGAAGGGGAGATTGCTTTTCTTCTTAGCAAGGATCTGAAGGGGCCGGTTAATGCGGCCGATGTGTTTTTGGCGACAGAATATATTGCTCCTTGCTTTGAAATTGTCGATTCACGCATCCGTGACTGGAAAATTAAAATTGAAGATACAATTGCGGATAATGCTTCCTCCGGCGCCTTTGTTATTGGTGACAAGTTCATGGATCCCCGCGATCTTAATTTATCGACGATTGGCATGGTGATTGAAAAAAATGGTGAGGTTGTCGGCACAGGTGCGGGCGCCGCCACACTGGGCCACCCGGTTAATGCCGTGGTTTGGCTTGCAAACACGCTCAGTTCTCTGGGAATAGAACTGGAAAAGGGCTGCATCATCTTGTCCGGGGCTCTTTCCGCATTGGTGCCAATTGAGGCCGGTGACTCTCTGCGTATGTCTCTGGGAGGCGTTGGTTCGGCATCGGTAAAATTCACATAGAAGCTCCAAAGTGACAAATATACAGGCATTGTGATTCTCAATTCGTTGAATGCGAGCGCTTTAACATGAGCAAAAAAATAAAAGTTGCGATTATAGGGTCAGGTAATATTGGTACTGACTTAATGATAAAGATTATGCGAACCTCAAAAGTTCTAGAAATGGGCGCTTTTGTCGGTATTGACCCGGAATCTGATGGTCTGAAACGAGCTGCCCGGAAGGGTGTTTCAACAACATATGAAGGCATTAAAGGATTCTGCGAGTTGCCGGTATGGAATGAAATTGACATCGTATTTGATGCCACATCGGCGGCGGCTCACCAACGTCATAGTGGAATATGTGTTGCTGCAGGTAAGGTCATGATTGACTTGACCCCCGCAGCTATTGGTCCCTATGTCGTTCCTGTCATCAATGGTGCCGAGCATCTGGATAAGATGAATGTGAATATGGTCACTTGTGGAGGGCAGGCGACGATTCCTCTCGTCGCCGCTGTTTCATCGGTCGCGCAAGTGCATTATGCGGAAATAGTTGCATCGATCGCTTCCAAGTCTGCTGGTCCAGGTACGCGCGCCAATATTGATGAATTTACTGAAACCACGGCAAAGGGTTTGGAAGTTGTTGGCGGCGCAACGAAAGGTAAAGCTATAATCGTTCTTAACCCGGCCGAACCCCCGATGATTATGAGAGACACAATATTTACATTATCGGAGGGGGCGGATGAAGAAGATATTGAAGCAGCCATTGCAGACATGGTGTGCAGAGTGCAGGTCTATGTGCCAGGGTATCGACTTAAACAGAACGTGCAGTTTGAACGCTTCGGTTCAAACAATCCGGTGCATATACCAGGTCTAGGTAAATTTGAGGGCATCAAATCCTCCATATTTCTTGAGGTTGAGGGAGCCGCGCATTATCTACCCGCTTATGCAGGGAATTTAGACATAATGACCTCAGCGGCTTTAGCAACAGCTGAAAATATTGCCAGAAGCCGTCTGTTGAAGGAAGCTGTGTAAATGTTCGACCCTACTTCCACGAAGCTTTATATTCAGGATGTGACTTTGCGTGATGGTATGCATGCTATCCGTCACCAGTATGGCGTTGAGCACGTCCGCAAGATTGCCAGGGCTCTTGACGAGGCAGGTGTCGACGCGATTGAAATTGCTCATGGTGATGGTCTTAATGGCTCCAGTTTTAATTATGGTTTTGGCGCCCACACCGATTGGGAATGGATCGAGTCTGTCGCAGATGTCGTTAAAAATGCCTGTTTGACGACCTTGCTTCTACCGGGAATTGGGACTGTCGAAGAATTGAAACATGCGTATAAACTTGGCGTCAGATCAGTTCGTATTGCAACTCATTGTACCGAGGCGGATGTCTCAAAACAGCATATTGAGGCGGCGCGGAATCTTGGTATGGATACCGCTGGCTTTCTCATGATGAGTCATATGAGTGAACCGGAAGCACTTGCTGAGCAGGCGAAATTAATGGAAGATTATGGAGCGCACTGTGTTTATGTGACCGATAGTGGCGGCTCACTCGACATGGACGGCTATATTGCCCGTCTCCAAGCTTATGACCGCGTATTGAAGCCCGAAACGGAGCGCGGAATTCACGCTCATCATAACCTTTCGCTTGGCGTTGCGAATTCGATCGTGGGCGTTCAGCATGGCGCGATTCGCATTGACGCGAGCCTTGCAGGAATGGGGGCGGGGGCGGGCAATGCGCCGCTTGAAGTTTTCATAGCGGCGGTTGATCGCAAAGGGTGGAGACATGGCGCAAATATTTATAAACTTATGGATGCGGCTGAAGAATTAATCCGACCGCTTCAGGACCGTCCTGTCCGGGTTGACCGGGAAACCCTGACACTTGGATATGCAGGCGTTTATTCCAGTTTCCTGCGTCATGCTGAAAAAGCATCAAAAGAATATGGCATTGATACCCGCGACATTCTTGTGGAGCTGGGCAAACGAAAAATGGTCGGTGGACAGGAAGATATGATTGTCGATGTTGCGCTAGACTTATTGAAAGAAAGAGGTTGAACGGGATTGTTAATAGTTTAGGGAATCTGTGATTAATTCCGCTTTATCAAGAGACGTAATAAAATGAAAACCAGTCAGAGTACGGATTGCTATGTGGTGGATCATTTACCCCCCAGGGATCAATGGCCAGAATTTATTAATAGAGATCTGGTTTCAACGAAATTTCTGGCAAACAGCGCAGCTGAGTTCATAGACAAGGCGGTGCAGGAGGGTTACGGCGATAAGGTTGCGATTATTTCACCGAATGGTAATTGGACCTACAAACGATTATTGGAAAAGTCCAATCAGATCGCACATGTACTCACGGAGAATATGGGCCTGATTCCCGGACAGAGAGTTCTGTTGCGTTCTCCCAACAACCCCATGCTAGCGGCCTGCTGGCTTGCCGTGCTTAAAACCGGTGGCATCATCGTCAACACCATGCCCATGTTACGAGCGAAAGAACTCATCAGTATCGGAGAAATAGCCAAGGTCTCGCTGGCTCTGTGCGATGAACGCTTCAAAGAAGAATTGGAAGGTCTCGCTCCTGAATTACAATTTTATTGTACCTTTAATGGCGCAGAGACTGGAACGGAAATCCAACAACCACCTCTTTCTCTGGAAGCGTTAATGGCGGACAAACCTGGAGTTTTCGACAACCATCTCTGCGCAACAACAGACGTTGCGCTTCTGGCCTTCACATCGGGTACCACCGGTCAACCCAAGGCCGCGGTGCACACGCATAATGCGTTGCTGGCTGTCTGTGAAACATTTTCAAAACAGGTGCTGAAGCCTGCTACGGATGACATTTTTGCCTGCACAACTCCCATGGCGTTTGTTTACGGATTGGGTGGAATTCTTCTATTTCCTCTCTACGCGCGTGCTTCAACGCTTATGCTAGAAGATGTGAGCCCAGCATCTCTGGTTTCCGCCATTGAAAGATTCAAAGTAACTATTCTTTTTACTGCGCCTACCGCCTACAAGGTATTGCTGGAGAACTATGATGCGAAAAAGCTGGGTTGTTTGAGAAGATGCGTCTCTGCTGGTGAATCCCTGCCTGGCTATATCACTCAGGCATGGCTCGACAAGTCCGGTGTTCGTATTCTGGATGGCATAGGATCGACGGAGATGCTGCACATTTTTCTCGCTGTGCAGGAACCAGAAACCCCGATTGGCGCCCTGGGCAAAGCCGTTCCCGGCTACGAAATTCGAGTTCGCGGTGAAGATGGAAACGACGTTCCTGCTGGTGAATCGGGATTGCTCTATGTGCGCGGGCCAACAGGTTGCGTTTATCTGAATGATGAACGCCAGAGCAAATACGTAGTCGACGGCTGGAACTGTACCAATGACACTGTAAGGATGGATGAGAAGGGGTTCGTCTGGTACCAATCACGTTCCGACGGCATGATTGTCTCATCCGGTTACAACATATCAGCATCAGAAGTAGAGAGCGTGGTCAGCCAGCATCCGGCCGTTGCGGAATGCGCCGTGATCGGCATTCCTGACGAGGCGCGCGGACAATTAGTAAAGAGCTATGTCGTACTTTGCGAAGGTCAGACTGAATCGAGCGATCTTATTGAAAACATTCAGAAATTTGCCAAGACAAATGCAGCGCCCAACAAATACCCCCGACAGAATGAGTTTATTCAAGCCTTGCAACGAACGCTCACCGGCAAGGTACAGCACTATCGTTTGCGAGAGATGCACAATAATTCCACTTCTGCCTGAAAGACCTAATTTGGGTCGATCTGCCATTCAAATCTGTCAAAAAATGAACTAAATGACATAAAGCCAGCATTATTAGACTCCTCCTTATTAAAAAGATGATATATAATACATATATCGTGGTGGTATGGCTCTATAAGGAGGATACGAGACAGTGATTGATTTCCAGACAAATCCGGACAGTTACAAGCACTGGAAACTGAGTTTCGACGGGCCAATTGCTACCTTGAGCATGGATGTGAATCCAACCGCAACCCAATTTGACGGTTATGAATTAAAACTGAATTCCTACGATCTGAGCGTTGATATCGAGCTTTACGATGCGGTTCAGCGCTTGCGTTTTGAGCATCCGGAGGTAAGGGCCGTGGTAATGAATTCAGCTAAGGAAAAAGTATTCTGTGCCGGCGCTAACATTCGCATGCTGGCGGGGGCCACCCACGCACACAAAGTGAACTTCTGCAAATTCACCAACGAAACCCGCAATTCTATTGAAGATGCCAGTAAAAATTCACAACAGCGCTTTCTGTGCGCCATTCGTGGTACGGCGGCCGGTGGAGGTTACGAACTCGCTTTGGCCACAGATTACATCATGATGGCGGACGATAGCAATTCTGCCGTGTCTCTTCCGGAAGTGCCCCTTCTGGCCGTATTGCCGGGAACAGGTGGGCTGACCCGTGTGGTCGATAAACGTAAGGTTCGTCGTGACCGCGCCGATGTTTTCTGCACCCTGGAGGAAGGTATTCGGGGGCAACGCGCCGTTACCTGGCGGCTGGTGGATGAAGTAGTGCGCGGTTCTAAATTTGAGGAGGCGGTCAAAGAGCGCGCACTTGAAATGGCCGCCAGTTCCTATAGGCCCGCCAATGCTCAGGGAATTGAGTTGACGCCTCTGGTGAAAGAGCAGCAGGACAACAGCGTGACCTATCCCTATGTCAGTGTTGAGATAGATCGCATCGACCGTGTCGCCACCGTAACCGTGCATGCACCCGAAACCGGCGTGCCAACAGATTTATCGGTGGAAGAAGCCTTTGCCCAGGGTGCTGACTTCTGGCCGCTTGCAGTCTGCCGACAACTGGATGACGCCATTTTGCATCTGCGCTTTAACGAATTGGATACAGGTACACTGATTTTTAAAACCTGCGGTAATGCCGATGTCGTGGCCGCCTACGATGAGTTCGTGTTAGAAAATCAAAGCAACTGGCTGATGCGTGAGATTGTCCTCTACTGGCGTCGCACGTTAAAGCGCATTGATCTCACGTCTCGAACGATGCTGGCCTATGTTGAACCCGGCAGTTGCTTCGTTGGCGTTCTGGCGGAACTGCTGTTCTCGGTTGACCGCAGCTATATGCTCGAAGGTCAGCTGGAAGACGCCGGTCTTCCCGCAGCTACAATTCGTTTGACGGCAGCCAGTTTCGGCCCTTACCCGATGTCGAATGGTATTACCCGCCTGAAAACCCGTTTTCTCGGGGAACCGGAAACCGTTGACGCCTGCAAGTCGAGGCTGAGTGAGAATCTAAACGCCCAGGCTTGTGATGCCTTGGGTCTAGTTACTTACACGCCTGATTTTATTGATTGGGACCAAGAAACGCGAATGCTGATCGAAGAACGCGCCAGTTTTTCCCCCGATTGTCTCACTGGCATGGAAGCAAACTTACGTTTTGCAGGTCCCGAAACTATGGAAACAAAAATATTTGGTCGCCTCAGTGCCTGGCAGAACTGGATTTTCCAGCGTCCTAATGCAGTGAGTAAAAAGGGCGCTCTACAGCTTTACGGAACCGGTGCGCGTCCAGAATACGATCTGAAACGCGTTTGAAAACATCTGAAATCGGACTGTATACAGCAAAGAGGGAAAAATGAAATGAGTGAAGAGTCCATTAGCGCTGGATTAGGAACTCTGCGTGAAGATTCGATGGTGGAAGTAAACTACGACGAATTGATACCCAACAATGTTGATCTTTCCACTGACCTTCGACTGAAAAGAGCATTAGAAAGCTGGCAGCCAAAATTTTTGGATTGGTGGAAGGTAGCGGGTCCGGCAGACACTCGGGAATTTGAAGTCTACCTGCGCACTGCGGTCGGGGTTGACCCCAAGGGTTGGGCTAAATTTGATTACTTGAAAATGCCAGAATACCGTTGGGGTATCTTGCTCGCACCAAAGGAAGAAGGCCGTATGATACCCTGCGGTAAACATAAGGGAGAACCTGTCTGGCAGGAGGTGCCGGGCGAATACCGAGCCATGCTTCGCCGTCTGGTGGTGGTGCAGGGGGATACGGAACCTGCCTCAGTGGAGCAACAACGTTATCTCAGCAAAACCGCACCGTCTCTTTACGATATGCGCAATCTATTCCAGGTGAATGTTGAGGAAGGCAGACATTTATGGGCAATGGTTTATTTGCTGGTTAAATATTTTGGCCGGGATGGACGCGAGGAAGCAGAAGCTCTGTTGCAGCGACGCTCTGCAGATGCGGATCGACCGCGCATTCTGGGTGCTTTCAACGAGGAAACCCCGGATTGGTTGTCTTTTTTCATGTTTACTTTTTTTACCGATAGAGATGGCAAAATGCAGCTCGAGTCGCTTGCGCAATCGGGTTTCGATCCTCTATCTCGCAGCTGCCGTTTCATGCTGACGGAGGAAGCGCATCATATGTTCGTGGGTGAAACAGGTATAGCCCGAGTAATTCAACGCACTTGCGATGCCATGAACGAAGCGGGCATCACCAATGCCCGGGACATCGAAGCGGTGCGCAATTTGGGAGTTATCGACCTGCCTACGTTACAGAAAAAAGTAAACTTTCACGGGTCGGTATCACGTGATTTGTTTGGTTCCGAGGTCTCGACCAACGCTGCGAATGCTTTTAACGCCGGTCTGAAGGGTCGCTTCGGTGAAACTAAGATAGATGACGACCATCAACTGGAAGGCGCCGTCTATCCGGTCACCCGTCTTGTGGACGGTTGCTTCATCGATGAAGACGTTCCAGCTCTGAGCGCGATCAACGCCCGGCTGCTGGACGATTACATAAAGGATTGTCAGGGTGGTATAAAACGCTGGAACAAAGTCTTTGAAAAGGCGGGTATTGATTTCCAAATCACCCAGCCCCACAAGGCATTTAGTAGAATGATCGGAGAGTTCGCCGATATCTTTGTGACGACTGATGGTGAGATTATTTCAGAACAGGAGTGGAACCAGCGGAAAACTGAATGGCTCTGCACCGATGAAGATAATGTCTACATTCAATCGTTGATGAATCCCTGTATGAAAAAAGGCGAATATGCAGGATGGATTGCGTCGCCCAGGATAGGCATCAATAATCAGCCTGGCGATTTCGAATACGTCAAGATAGGTTAGCTGAGGAGGGGTTTCAGTGAATGCAATACGTCAACACCTGATCGACCCGGAAATTTGTATTCGATGTAATACCTGCGAGGAGACCTGTCCTCTAAACGCGGTTACCCACGACGACGAGAACTATGTGGTCGACGCTGAGAAATGTAAATTCTGTTTGGATTGCATAACGCCTTGTCCGACAGGCTCCATTAACAACTGGCGGGTTGTGGATCGAGCTTACAGTCTGGAAGAACAGTTTTCCTGGGACGAATTACCCGGTGAAGATGATCGCACACCTGCCGATTCTTCCGATGACTCTCTTAGTGAAGCGAATGAGCTGGAGGTCATAGAAATTCTTGATGTGGCCCACAGCGGGCAGGGCGGTAGGGTAAAACCACCCTTTTCCGCTGCCCACCCCTATATCAACCTGTATGACAGAGGCGCCCCTGTGGTGGCTACGGTGGTGGGTAACTACCGGATTACAGACAGCAATTTTGAATCGGATGTGCATCATGTGGTACTGGACTTCGGTACCAGCTTCTTTCCCGTGCTGGAGGGGCAAAGTATTGGTGTTATCCCCACAGGAACCGACGCTTCAGGTAAACCGCATTTGATGCGTCTCTACTCAGTGGCCAGTCCAAGAGATGGTGAGCGTCCTGGACACAACAATTTGTCGCTCACAGTAAAACGAGTGGTATATGAAGACGCCGGTAATACCGTTAGAGGGGTTGCGTCGAATTATCTCTGCGACTTGAACAAAGGCGACAAAGTTCAGGTCACGGGTCCATTCGGTTCAAACTTTCTCATGCCAAATCACGCCGGGGCAAACATTCTTATGATCTGCACCGGTACCGGGTCAGCGCCCTTCCGCGCAATGACCGAGTACCGTCGGCGACACATGCCTTTCGCTGAAGGAAAGCTCAAATTGTATTTTGGTGCGCGCACACCTGAAGAACTACCCTATATTGGGTCTCTCAACAAACTGAGTGATAAGTTCATAGACAAACAGCTCGTGTTTTCCCGTCTGCCGGAAGCACCCAGAGAATATGTGCAGGATAGAATGATGAGCGAGTCGTCGGAGTTGCTGGAGTTGATGCGGTCCGTAGAAACCTATGTGTACATTTGTGGCCTAAAGGCGATGGAGCAGGGCGTAGAAGATGCTTTTGCTCGCGTGAGTGAGGAAGGTGGTGAAAACTGGTCGGATTTGAAACAACAGATGATGCAATCCGGCCGCTACCATGTTGAAACATACTAAGCTTACGGACCTTTACGAGCTTCAAGTACCGGAAATACACCATGGATAATGAAGAATTTTTACGGCAGATGGGAGATCGAGTTCGTGGACTACGTGCCACCCGGGGAATGACTCGGAAAATGCTGGCGCAAGAGTCGTCTGTTTCAGAACGTTACCTTTCCAACCTGGAACTGGGCAAGGGTAATATCTCTATCATTCTGTTGCGTCAGGTTGCGAAGGCTTTGCAGACTGATCTTGTTGACCTGCTGCCTACCACGGCTAAGCACAGTCCGGAATTGAAACTTATCGATGATTTTGTCAGCCAGCTACCGGTTGAAAATCAAGTTGCTGCGCTGCACCTTTTGTATGAAAAATTTTCCTCGCTCCCTTCCAGCGTCAGCGACAACAGGATGCGCATCGCATTGGTGGGGCTGCGTGGAGCTGGCAAGTCGACCCTCGGCCGCTTACTCGAAAAGCGCTACGGCATACTTTTTGTGCCGCTGGTGAATGAAATCGAAAAACTCGCGGGTATGGCTGTCTCGGAAATTCTGTCTTTGTCAGGGCAGGATCGTTATCGCCGCCTGGAAGAGAAAGCCTTGCTCAAAACTCTGGATGAGCAGGACACCTGCTGCATAGAAACCGGAGGCGGAATTGTTGCAGAACCTAAGGTTGTTAACCTCCTGCTAACGACATGTTTTGTGATCTGGGTTAAGACCTCGCCCGAAGAGCACATGCAGCGAGTACTCGACCAGGGTGATTTTCGGCCCATGGCGGATAATGACGACGCGATGCAGGATCTGCGTCGCATATTGGAAGAAAGAATACCCTACTATAAGAAGGCGCATGCTGTTCTAGACACCTCGGGCAAGTCAGTAGAGGAAAGTTATGGTGAACTGGTCAGCATCGTCACCCGGAATTTCAGTTTGTTTGCGGTCCCTAATGCGAATTTGAACACCAGAAGATAATACC
>JAJFIM010000321.1 GCA_021774995.1 Alphaproteobacteria bacterium
TCTGATCTGGACACGGGCATGATCAATATGACCTCCTAAAGACGCCGCACACACTCAGTTAAAAGGGCGCTCTTAACGGGCGCCTTTTTTAATACCCGGCTCAGGGGTGAGAAATATGTTATTATTAATGAACTATCCGGATAATTGACGCACACTACACGTTCCTGGGGTTAGATAATTGTCGCCAATTCATGCCAAATTCATTTGAGAATCCTTCTGTCAAAGCGCCGGGAAATGAGCAGACCGCCGCCACTATGAAGCGCCATATGGCAACAGGGTCGGCGTGGATGGTTGCCATGCGTTGGGCGATCCGTTCGCTTGGCCTTATCAGCACCATCATTTTGGCCCGTCTGCTGGAGCCGGAAGATTTCGGTCTCTTTGCCATTGCCATGCTGGTTATCGGATTTAGCGAACTCGTTGGCAAGGCTGGACAAGAGCTGGCGATCATTCGACACCCCAACCCGACACGCCAGGACATGGACTCAGCTTGGACGGCCTCCATCCTAGTGGGATTTGGTCTCGGAAGCATGGTTGTGGCAAGTGCGCCGTTGATCGCATGGGCCTTCAATGAACCGCGGGCTGAATGGTTGATATACGTTCTATCGCTCCGCGTTTTTGTTCTTGGTTTTGAAAATATCGGCGTGGTCATGTTTCGACGCAACTTGGACTTCGCCAGAGAGTTCAAATACGGCGTTATTCAGAAATTATTGAAAGCCAGCCTGACAATCATTATGGCTTTTATCCTGCGCAATTATTGGGCGATGGTGATTGGCAGCGTTGTCGGTCATATTTTATTCATTTGCGTCAGTTATTTCGTGCATACATATCGGCCAACGATTTGTTTTAAGAAAATTGGAGAAATATGGTCTTTTTCGGCATGGATATTGATTTCACTCATGGGTGAATTTTTCCAATCACGCGTTGACAGACTTCTCATCGGCATTTTCAACAATACGGCCGCCATGGGATTTTACCATATCGGCTCCATGCTGGGACGCATGCCAACTTTTGAAATCGTACAAACTGCAGCACGCGCCCTCATACCCTCATATGCAAAACTGATACATGACCCGCAAGAACTCAAATCTGCATATCTGGAAACTTTATCTGTAATGACGATTATTTGTTTCAGCGCCGCCACCGGTTTTGCTCTTGTAGCGGATGATTTTATTCATATCGTTTATGGGGAAAAATGGAGCAATGCTGTTTTCGTCGTCACATGGATTGCTCTACAGGCTGGAGTGGCTTCATTAACTCAAACCGTCAACCCCGTTCTCACGGCATCTGGACATTCCAAAAGCGTTGCGCTCTTGAATTGGGCCCATGGAATACCGATGGTCATTGGGTTAACCTTAGTTGCTATCCAGACAAAAGATATTGGCGCTATCGCTCAAATGCGCATGGTTATTACCACTGCGGTGGCGCCCTTCTTTTTTCTGCTTCTTGCACGAACAGTCCCTATCACGCCATGGGATATTGGGCGATTGATGTGGCGGCCGTTGATCGCTTCTCTCGCCATGGCCGGTGCAGTGATATCACTCCCATCTTCCATAGGAAGTGATCTACGCATTATTTCACTTATCGTTGATATTTCCGTCGGCTCGTTTGTTTTTGGACTAACCCTCATAGGATTATGGGCATTGTCAGGTCGCGCGGCGGGATTTGAGAAGACCGTGGTTAGAATGATCAGATCGCGTTTGAAGCGCTCAACCTAAATTTTCTTGCTTATATCAAGACGATTTTTCAGTGATCAATCGATATTTCCGCTTAGGCAGAAAGCTATCTGACTCATAACAATCAATATTGAAAACGTTCATAATTTCAAAACATCTCTGCTCTTGGTCTGAAGATATATTCTTCTTCCACTTCTCGATAAGAAAGTTACGATCATCCTTAGTTGTTTTAAAAAAGGCTTGCGTTTCCTTGCTGGAATCCGCTGTTGATCCAGAGGGTCTGTTGATCAGGTTTTCAAGATCCTTAACTGGTTTCAATTGTAATTTTGGCGTGAGAATTGAAATTATTTCACGCGGAAAAAGCGTCAACTCTTCATAGCTGAGCAAAAGCCGGTTTGGATCAAAATGAGAGGTTAAAACGGCATAGTTCTGTAGACACCAATCTACAATACCTTGTTCAAATAGCGTTCCCTCATTAATAATGTATTGCGTGAAACGTATTTGGTCGGCGGAGAGAAGGTCTTTCAGATCTGGTTGATCTAAAAAATACGGCAAGCGCGGGAAATGCGCATGCGATAAAGCTGTCGGTATTGGATGTCGCATCAAAATGATTGCGAGCGCGCTTAGTGACTCTTCGAACCATGGAACAAGATCTTCGCCACCGTGGATGATTTTATAAACTATCCGCCGGGTGATGAAACGACCTCTGCGTCGATAAACCGGCGGATTGAGTTCAGGTATTTTATTCTCTTTTAAATCATTAAAATAATTCAAATATTTTTCTTTTCGATCAAGCAGCGCAGTTGCGTCTTGCCATGTCTCAACACCGAGAGCTTTGCGCATCGCGGCCTTGTGAATATTCAATGGTTCATTATACGTCTTCATACCCGCCTGAGCATGAAGAAATTCGAGCAGAAATGTAGAACCACTCCGGGGCGTTGCAAACACAAAAATATCCGGTAGGTCGCCATTTAAATGGATATTGGAAAGGCGTCCTTTGAATGCGTCAAACTTAAGCATCTAACACGCCTCAACCAGCCGGGTGATTATTCTCTTAAACTCAAGTGACATGGCGATCATGGTATACATTCTGACGCGCCCGATGGGCGCCTATCGGGGACAGCCGCCCAGACCTCAAACTTTCTGGTTGGAGCTCACGCGCGACGATCAATCTCAGCACTGCGGTTATTGCCAAGAGCACATAAAAGACATCGTAATATGCAAATGACAGGGCGGCGCTGCCGACAAAATAAGCAACCAGACTGACCTGGATCATACTCGCCAGATCATGCGCCCATTGATAGTCAGCGCGTTTTCGCGTCATGGAAATAACATATCTTGTATTCAGCCATGCGACAAAGCCAAGTGATAAATAGATGGCAAGACCGGCAAAACCCTGATCGCCTAAAACCTGGAAATAGGCGCTATGCGCCGCACGCGGATATTGCTCTTCATCGATCCCTTCGTTGAAACGGTAATAAAATTCAGCTATCTCGGTTACAGCAAAACCACCTCCGATCAGCGGCCTTTCTTTAGCTATATTATAAGCAGTGACCCATGCCGCAACGCGTGACTGAAAAGAATTGTCGGCATCATAATTTTCAATGGTTTCAATTCTTTCAACCCATTTGTCCGTAACCACGAAGGAACCGGCAAGACCCAGAATCACAAAAATGATTGCCGCGCCGGCTTTCTTTTTCGATTTCCACCAATACATCAACGCCATAGCGAGAAGCGAGATAAACCCGCCGCGCGATTGCGTTCCGATGACACTCAGCAAGGTGAGGAGAATTCCCGCCAACAATCCCCTCTGCACCCAAATATTCGCAGAATGCACGCGCAGATAATACATCAAGGGAACCGACATCAGCAGCGCTACGGCCAGATGATTGTTGTCCCTGATCATGCTCTGCTCAGGCCCCAGAATGCGAAAAGCCCCTGCCGTGACGATGAAAAAAATACCGCTTTTCACACCCCAATAACCCAGCGAAATAACAATCACCCAGACAAGTGAATGGACCCGCGTGCGCTTTTGCATCAATCCCATCACAACCAGAGCCAACAGCAGCGTTTTAATATGACGGTTCCAAAGCGGCCACGCATATGAGGAATCGAAGGCGGTATAAGAGCTGAGCGTCATCCAGAAACCAAACAGCAAAATGAGAACGGTTGTCGGGATAAGCGGAATACGTTTGATTTCATTGGAAATAACCCAGGCCCCAAGCGTCGCAGCCGCGATAATCATGTTATAGGGCATGCTCCGCGCAAAACCATAAACTTCACGATGGGGGTTTCCGAACGCCATCCAAGACCAAATTAAGACACCCAAATGGGGCATCATAAATGTCCATGGAAGCATCACAAAAAAAATGGCGACAAAGGCAAAATTTCTCATAGC
>JAJFIM010000322.1 GCA_021774995.1 Alphaproteobacteria bacterium
TATTACGGTATTTGGGAACGTGCGATGGCAATATGGAACAAGGGTCTATGCGCGCGGACGTTAATGTGTCGGTGCGCCGACCAGGAGAGCCGCTGGGCACGCGGTGCGAAATCAAGAACGTCAATTCAATCAGATTTATCAGTCAGTCTATAGAGTATGAAGCACGCCGTCAGATCGATATCATCGAAGAAGGCGGGGTGATTGCACAGCAAACGCGCCAATTCGATTCTAAAACCGGCGCGACGAACTCAATGCGCTCAAAAGAAGAAGCGCATGACTACCGATACTTTCCCGATCCCGATTTGCTCCCCTTAGAGCTCGATCAAGAATGGATTGAGAAGATCAATAGCATCTTACCGGAACTGCCTGATGAAAAAAAATCCCGTTTCATGTCTGATTACGGGCTCTCAGCCTATGATGCGGGCGTTTTGGTCGCTGAAAAGGAACGCGCCGCTTTTTTTGAGGAAGTTGCCGATGGCCGCGATTCAAAATTAGCGTCAAATTGGGTTACGGGAGAATTTTTCGGCGCTCTCAATAAGGCCGGTTTGACGATTGAAAACGCACCCATCAGTGCAAATCAACTTGGAAAATTGATTGATTTGATCGTCGACAAAACAGTGTCCGGGCGAATCGCTAAACAGGTTTTTGAGATAATGTTCGAATCTGGGGGCGATCCGGAACAAATAATTGAAAAAAAAGGACTCAAACAAGTCACTGATTTAACGGCTATTGAATCGGTAATTGATGAGGTGATTGCGGCGCATCCGGGTAAGGTTGCCCAAGTGCAGGACAAACCCAAAATGATGGGGTGGTTTGTTGGTCAAGTGATGCAGTCAACCGGCGGGAAAGCAAACCCCCAGGCGGTAAATCAAATTTTGAAGAAAAAACTCGGACTAGATTAGCGCACTTTTTTTTAGCAAAATTATTTTATCATTGAGCCTCATATTTATGCGGCGTGTCCTGAAAATCAGTCTCCACTCATATTGAAAGTAAGAGACTTTACGCGCTGCTTGATGTGCTTCGTTAATATATTGTGAACTATTTTGTTGCCGTAATCAGTTTGTCGCAGCATACTGCGTCACCTTTTATCGTGCGTAAAATTAGTTGAACATCGTATCCACCATTTGGGGAGCATTGATATGGCTAGAAAGCCTGCAGCAAAAAAGAAGACGGCCAAACGTAAAACGGCCAAGAGAAAAGTTGCTAAGCGCAAAACAACTGCTAAGCGCAAAGTGACGAGAAAAACAGCCAAGCGTAAAACGGCTAAGAAAAAAGTAGCCAAGCGTAAAACGGCTAAGAAAAAAGTAGCCAAGCGCAAAACGGCTAAGAAAAAGACAGCCAAGCGCAAAACGGCTAAGAAAAAGACAGCCAAGCGTAAAACGGCTAAGAAAAAGACAGCCAAGCGTAAAACGGCTAAGAAAAAGACAGCCAAGCGCAAGACCGCTAGACGCAAATAGTCTTTGGTTTAAGCTTGGCGTCACATATTTTTGTGTGACGGACATCAAAACCTCCAACCGATATACCTCGGTTGGAGGTTTTTTTATTATTTGACGTGATCTAAAAAGAGCGCCGGTTTTTCCCCATATACGCCCGTGTTGCGTCCAGGGTTTTTGGACTATTTTGATGCGGGTCTTCAATTATTCCCTTTAAGTCCTTTTTATCATTAACGAATCCTGAACCTTTGATTAACCCAATCTTTAGTCTGACTCTGGGATGATCGTGGCTGAGTTAGCGCCTGCCTGCTCAATCATGAAGGCAAGGCGCGGTGTGAAAAATGGGGCGGCTTTTATTTAAAGAGCCGGCACGCGAAAAAGGGAAGTTGAAAGCCATGAGTTTTGAAGGGGTGCAGGCAGCCGAGATACAGAGGCAAGCTGAAGTCGAGAAGACGGGCGATGCGCTTTATAATCTTGGTCTGTTATATTCGACGGGCCAGGGCGTTGAGCTGAATTATGTGCAAGCACATAAGTGGTTTAATCTGGCGGCGATGCAGGGCAATGATGCGGCGCGTGAATGGCGCAAGGAATTGTCCAAGGAAATGAGCACAGATGAAGTTGCTGCAGCGCAGCGCGAAGCAAGAGAATGGCTTTCATCACATTAGTGCGCCAGCCTCGCGCACTAGGGTTAGCGCTTTGTTTCCTTTCGAGCGCCCCCCTTGCATAGGCGCTCTTTGAGTTGTTCCACGTTCGTTCTGGTTGTTTGACGCCTCAGCGGTGAGTCAGGCATTCTCACAAATTCCTTGAAATCTGAGGTTCCCTGCGCCATACACGGTCCCGGAGAGGTGGCCGAGTGGCTGAAGGCGCTCCCCTGCTAAGGGCGCTAGAATATTTTGTAAGTCATTGAGCATTATACGCTTTTCCTCTCTTCCAAATCTTGCTGCACGATTGATGCACAACAAAAATCCCATCCCGCTTTTGCCAGACGCTCATCCAGACGGGCAGGCGCCAGGTGGGTGTAAATCTCCACCATGTCGAACTTCGACCAGCCACCCAATTGCTTGAGCTTTAGAATGTCCCCGGTCTGCGCGTAGACCCATGTCGCCCAGGTGTGGCGCATGACGTGCGGGGTCACGCGATCCAGGCCGGCCAGTTCAGACGCGCGGTCGAACCCGGCCTTGAATTGCCCGCCGCCGTTTTTGCGGGTCACATACGGCTTGTTCTTGGGCGTCAGGAAAACAAACTCACCACGGGGCAGGGCAGACAGCGCCGCCACGACTCGGGGAATCAATTCAATGCGTCTGGGTTTTCCGGATTTTGTGTGCCAGAGCCATGCTTGCCCGCCTTCCAGATCAACGTCTTTCCATTTGAGCGATGCGATCTCTCCCGCGCGCGCGCCCGTTCCGAATCCAAACGTCATGACCGGGCGGAGATGCTCCGGCGCGCAGCATATCAATTCATTGGCTTGCCTAGGCCAAAGCCAGCGCAAGCGCCCTGGCGAGTCCTTGGGGCGTCGTAAACGGATCGGACTGCACAGGCGTTGCCCGGCTCCAAAATTCAGCACAGCGCCTATAGGCGTGTACCATTGACGCCTGAGCGTGGACGGTGCGGCGGTGGGATATGCTTTGACTGCTAATTTATCCACCATCCTCTGGTCTACGTCCCTTAGACGCACGCCCTTGAAAAACGGCAATATCAATTTGACAAACCGTCGCTCTCCCCCGGCACGCATGTAACCAAGTGCAGATTCCGCGAAGGTCGCGACGGCTTCGTCCCCGAAGATTTCCCGCTGGTCGAGTTCCCGCTCCCACTTCGCCGCTTTTGCTTCGGCTGTGCGCCGGTCGCAAGTCCGAGCGCTTTTGAATATATCTCGTCCGCCGTGTCGCCCTCGAATGATGAGGTATTTGCGTCCGATATTCTTGACTTCGAGCGGCATTCTCTGAGCCTCACTAATATTTCCAGTTGGCGGGGGGTAAAGAGCATGGTCCGGCGGGGGCCTTGAGTAAAGGGCGCGCCCATATCCTTGACCCAGCACCGCAGAGTCCGGGGCTTCACGCCGAACGAGTGCGCAGCTTGTGCATCAGATATGAGACTCAGCTCAGCCATTCATCCCGCCTCTGGCATTTCGTTCCACTCCCGGCCATCGAGCAGGCGGCCAGCGTCTTTCTTGCCGCACCGATACATCACTTCGCTTGGTTGTTTTTGTTTATCGGCAAGGGGGCCATAACGGCCATCGATGCCGACGGCCGCACTTTGCCATCGCGGTTCGCCTAACCGCGGATCGTCATACTCCAGGTGATAAAGAGCATCGCCGGACGGGTCGATGTCGTCATCCCGGCCCCAATTTCCCCACTGCTTAAAGAAAAACGGCACACCTGCCTCAACGCATTGGTCGCGCAATGAACGGGCCCAGCCAGGATGCATAGGCCGCGCGCCGGGGCCCGATTCTCCACCACAAATTACCCAATCTAGTTTACCTGTTGCGTGCCTTTTCCCATAATCGTCTTCATACTCACCTTTGAGTGCATCTAGCCCGTTGGTGCCAGCCATTGCCAGCCAATGGAGGTTGATTTGCCCCAGCAAAGGCTCCGCGCTAACAAATCTCACGGCGGCTGGTGTCTCAAGCAGGTAGGGGATGCGCTCCTCGGCGCGGGCCTGGTCTTCCACGCTCACCCCAAGCCAGACGTTGGGGAGGATCGTCAACATAGCACCCTCAATTCGATCCCACGTTTTAGGCTCTCTATCCGTCAAAAATGCCGCCTGACTTCCAACCTGTGCGGCCACGCCCGGTGCTGACAAATAACCCCGCATCCGCTCGGCGCGTTTAGTCAAAATCATAAACGTGTGCTGCGGGGCGAGCGCCATGACGGCAAACACCCTGTCGATCCATTCATCGGGCACGGACTCGTGAAACAGATCGCCCATTGAGTTCACAAATATCCGGCGGGGCTTGCGCCAGTGCAACGGTTGGGTGAGCGTCTTCCCGATGAGCTTCACTTGCCCATTCCATACAGGCCCAGCCTTTGACTCATCCGTCAGGCCCTTATAGCGCCGGGTGTGTTTAAGCCGCGTGCCGGCCATGCGCTGGGCATAGCAATTTGTGCACCCAGCCGAGACCACTGAGCACCCGACAATCGGATTCCACGTGGCGTCTGTCCACTCTATTTTTGACGTTCCTGCCATCAAAACATGCCTTCTTCGTCTTCTTCTTCATGCCGCACTGACCGCCTCTCATCCGTGAGCTTTGGCATTTCGTATGGAGACACTGGCGCTGAGCCATATTGAGATGACATCTTCCGTCCTATGTCCTCGGAGACTGGTGAGATGCAGTAAATTGCGGACGGCGAATAAAACTGCGTCAGATCATCGCCGTTTCCATTCGCACCAGGAACATCAACCCGGATGAATCCACGGCCTGCAATCTCTTGCTCACTCAGCCGCCCATAAATAACGCGGTGGCCAAGCAGTTCAAGCTTAGCCCAGCCTTCAAACTTTTCTTGTTCTTCACTCATAAAATATTTCCTTGTTTGGTTGACGTTCCTGCCATTACTCAGTCTCCGGTGTTTGTAAGGGCGCACATCATGTGCCGACTTTCGGTCCGTCTGATCCGTCATTCTCTAACCAATTAAATTCGCCATTCTCACCAACAGGAAAATGACTCCGACATGTTACGCAAAATGTCCCGTCATAAAATTTTGGGTCACGCGCATAAGTTTCTGCAATATCGTGGTTCATTGTCGTAATCTTTCCGCACTTCAAATGTCTGTAAGCACCCCGAACGGGGCGAACAAACCCTTTTGCGCGTTCGGATTGAGTTAGAATCACATATCCTTTTTGCTGACCGCTGTCGGGCTTGATCTCTCTATGGTCTTTTGTAACAGCACCGCCCCCTGATAATTGCTTAGCAGAGCGATCAACTGGGATAGCTTCTGCGGCCTTGCGCTTGGTAGCGTTGAGATTCTCGCGGGCGGCGGTTACGGCGTTACTTTTTTCCAGAACGGCCTTCTGTGCTTTATTCAGTTCCGACTTGGCCCGATTAAGCTTGATTGTTAGGTTTTCCAATAAATCTATGTCGCTGTGGGTCATTTTTTTAATCTCTTAGTTGATTGTCTCGCGCTTTTCGCGCATCTGATTAAGGATATATTCTGCAATCCCGCGTTCGCTCGTTTCTCTGATCGTCTCCCAAGTCATTTCGAATTTTAGAATTTTATCGTCCATCACCACACCAAATGTTACGCTCGATCTCGATAATGCGGCCTCTATCTTACGGCCTGGGTCATTTGTAATCTTCTCGCCACGCGATGCCTGCTTGAGCGCCGCCGCGATGCGCCGAGCTTGTTGCTTCAATACACGGAGTGGTGATCGGGCGGTGGTCATTTACTCAGTCTCC
>JAJFIM010000323.1 GCA_021774995.1 Alphaproteobacteria bacterium
TGAATGATTTTCTCGCCTTGACGATAGTCTAGACATTTGCGCGCGCGCCACGCATCGATTTGTTTCCACCAGTCCCGCAAAGCGTCAGAATTGACCTTGAGCTTCCTCTTCTTCCAAACGCCAAGCATATCAGCCAGAACATTTGCGCAATCGCCAATGATGGGAATATCCACCATGATCGTCTTGTTGATTGACGAAGGATCAATGTCGACATGTATCTTGGTCGACCCGGGGGAAAATTTATCGATAACGCCGGTCACCCGGTCATCAAAGCGCGCGCCGATATTTATCATGACATCGCAATCATGCATGGCGTTGTTGGATTCATACGTCCCATGCATGCCGACAAGGCCAAGCCATTGCGGATCGGTGGCGGGATAGGCGCCCAGCCCCATTAAGGTTGAGGTGATGGGAAAGCCGGTGAGCCTCACCAATTCGCGCAATAGCGTGGAGGCCTGATCACCTGAATTGATCACGCCGCCGCCGGTGTAAAAAAGCGGCCGGCGCGCGCCCGCCATTGCCGCAACCGCCTGCTCTATCATAGACGGATCGCCTTTGACCTGCGGGCGGTAATTGCGGTGGCCGTCATTGGACGGGCCGGAATAATCGGTCTCGGAAAACTGAACGTCTTTGGGCAGATCAACCACAACCGGTCCAGGGCGGCCATGGGTGGCGATGTAAAACGCGTCATGCATGACCTGCGGCAATGCGTCGACGTCACTCACCAGCCAATTATGTTTGGTGCACGGGCGCGTGATACCCACCGTGTCCGCTTCCTGAAAGGCGTCCGACCCGATGAGACGGGTGGCCACCTGGCCCGTGAGACAGATAATGGGAATGGAATCCAGCAAGGCGTCGGCAAGTCCAGTCACCGCATTGGTGGCGCCGGGTCCCGATGTGACCAGCACCACGCCGGGTTTGCCGGTGGAGCGCGCATAGCCTTCCGCGGCGTGAACCGCCCCCTGCTCATGACGGACCAGAATGTGCCGGATCTGATCATGCTCGAACAAGGCGTCGTAAACAGGTAAAACCGCGCCGCCGGGATAGCCGAAAATGACTTCCACGCCCTGATCGATCAGAGCCTGAATCACAATCTCGGCCCCAGTCATACGGAGGGGAGAGGCGTGCTTGTTCGCCTTCATCTTAACCAAGCTTCCCTTACATGAATGCCGCTCAACACCCCCGGGCGGGGCGTGTGAACGGCACGTAAAACGATCAGGCCCCCACAAAACCGCCGCGGCGACCAGCTTAGAAGCGCGCAACCTAACGCAAGCTTCACCGCCCGGTCAAGATATTTTCGCGAATAAATGAAAAGATTTTACCTCTTACACTTTCCATATCTTGCGTATTAATGCGTTTCCACGACATTATCTGATTCCCAAACCACGTCATTTGGCGCTTGGCATAGCGCCGCGTCAAGGTTTTAGCGTGGGACACCGCCTCCTCAAGGGGCAAATCCCCCGCAAGCGACCGCATGAGGGGGCGCACGCCAAGGGCCCGCAGCGCGGGCAGATCCGGGGCCAGACGGCGCGCCGCCAGAGCTTCTACCTCAGCCAGAGCCCCCGCCGCCATCATGGCGTCAAACCGGGCGTTGCAGCGCTCATAGAGCCAGGCGCGGTCAGGCTCCAGCACGAGACCCAAACGCGGCCCCGTCAGCAAGGGCTTGCCCTTTATCTGATGCCAGTCACTTAGAGATCGCCCCGTGGCCTCTCCCACGCTCCACGCCCGGATCAGCCGCTGACGATCGCCGCTGGGAAGACGGGCCGCCGCATCCGGGTCGCGCGCCGCAAGGGCGGCCCGAAAAGCCTCCCCGCCAATCTCAGCGAAAAGCGCGGCGGCGCGCGCCTGAATTTCATCAGGCACGGGGGGAAGCGGCGACAACCCCTCCTCCAAAGCCTTGAAATAGAGACCCGTTCCGCCGACAAAAATCGGCGTCTTGCCCAAGACCCGCGCTTGCTTCAGCGCTTGTGCTGCAAGCTCCAGCCAGCGGCCCACGGAGCACTTTTCTTGCGCCCCCAACACGCCGTAAAGCCGGTGCGGCGCCCGCGCCAGAGCGGCGGCGCCCGGACGCGCGGTCAGAATGGGCAAATCCCGATACACTTGCATGGAATCGGTGTTGATGATGAGCCCGTCCACTTCTTCCGCCACGTCGAGGCCAAGCGCGGACTTGCCGGTGGCGGTCGGGCCTGCAATAAGGATGGCCGTTCGTTCCATGAGGGCGTTTATGCCTCTGAAAGGACGAGAAGGAAAGCCGCGCGAGATGACTTATGTCGCCACGTTGATAAACCCGCCCGATGCGCCGGACTTGACGCCCGAATCCGTCGATTCACTCCGCGCCCTCATGATATTAAATAACATCACCCCTCAAAAACCAGTTTGGCTGGCTGAGGGGCGCGCCTGCGATATCATGTTCGATGCTGCGCCCGGCGCCAGTGAATCTCCCCGCAGTCTGGCAAGAGAAATCGCCAGCTATTACACGCCCCACCCCATTGACGCAGTGGTGCAGCCCCGCAAAGGGCGGCGCAAGAAGCTTCTGCTGGCGGACATGGATTCCACCATCATCGAGCAGGAATGCCTTGACGAGCTGGCGGATTTTGCCGGATTCGGGGCCCAAGTGGCGGCCATCACCGCGCGCGCCATGGCGGGGGAATTGGCGTTTGAGCCGGCCTTGCGCGAACGCGTGGCGCTGTTGCACGGCTTGAAAGAAAGCACCCTCGCCCAGGTGTTCGACGAACGCCTCACTTTTATGCCCGGCGCAAAAGAACTCGTCGCCACCATGAAAGTCCATGGCGCGGTTACGTGTCTGGTGTCCGGGGGCTTTACGTTTTTCACAAGCCGCGTCGCCAAAGCGTTGGGCTTTGATCATCACAGGGGCAACACCCTTAAAGTGAAAGAAGGCTTGCTGACCGGAAAAGTAGAGAAGCCGATCCTGGGGCGCGAAGCTAAACTCGAAACGCTGCGTGAAATGCGCGCGCGCACCGATATGCAGCGCGCAGAAACTCTGGCCGTGGGCGACGGGGCTAACGATCTGGCCATGATCGAAGAAGCGGGATTGGGGGTCGCTTTTCACGCCCACGATATTTTATCCCAGGCCGCCGACGTGACGATCAATCACGGCGACCTCACGGCGCTGCTTTATGTGCAGGGCTACACGGCGGCGGAGATATGCCGCTCCTGAACCGTTAAACCGGAAAGGCTCTAACTCTCATCGGGCCGGATGGAGCGGAAGGTTTGTTCGCCGCCGCGGTTCAGCAAAAAAAGAATTGGCTTGCTGCTGGCTTGCCGATGCGCCGTGACTTGCTCGACGACATCCTCGGGCGTGGCGACGCGCTCGCCGCTGACCGCAACGATCACATCTCCCTTACGCACTTTTTCAGAGGCGTTGCTGCCGAATTCCACATCCACGACCACCACGCCTTCGACGCTTTCGTCAATGCCATATTCAGAGCGCAAATCAGGCGTCAATTTCGACAGGCTTAATCCGAGAACGGACGATTGCGGCGCGGTGTCTGAATTGGATGAGCTTGACCCTTGCACGTCTTCCACCGCTTCATTTTCTTCCAAGCGTGCGATCTTGACCTGGAAAGTCTTGCGCGCACCATCGCGCAACACAAGCACATCAACGTCTCTACCGATTTCCGTTTCCGCCACGATGCGCGGCAGATCGCGCATTTCCTGCACGTTCTTACCATCGAATTTCAATATCAGATCGCCCACGGTCAGCCCCGAATCGGCCGCTGGCCCATTGTCGTCAACGCCCGCCACAAGCGCTCCCTTGGGCTTTTCCAGATCCATGCTTTCGGCAATTTCCTTGGTCACCGACTGAATGCGCACGCCCAGCCAGCCGCGGCGCGTTTCGCCGTATTCGCGCAATTGCGCCACAACATTTTCAGCAATGCCCGATGGGATTGCGAAACCGATGCCGATCGAGCCGCCCGTCGGCGACACAATCGCCGTGTTCACGCCGATCACCTCGCCCGCCATATTGAACAGAGGTCCGCCGGAATTACCCCGGTTTATGGAGGCGTCCGTCTGGATAAAATCATCATAAGGGCCGGCGTCAATATTCCGGTGCCGCGCGGAGACGATCCCCGCCGTCACCGTGCCGCCGAACCCCAGCGGGTTGCCGATCGCAACCACCCAATCCCCTACGCGTATGCCTTCAGAATCACCAAACGGAACCGACGGCAGGTCGCTGTCAGGACTAACTTTCAGAACCGCGATATCCGTTTTTTTGTCCCGCCCGATAACCTCAGCGGTCAGTTCTTTTCCATCACTCAAAATCACCGT
>JAJFIM010000324.1 GCA_021774995.1 Alphaproteobacteria bacterium
CACATGAATGACCGCAATAAACTGTCTTTACCTTGACAGTAAAATTTTAATCTTTCATCCAAAGGATATTAAATTATAATGATGCGTATGCGTACTATTATCGCCATTGCTTTTATCGCCCTTACCGCATTCTCCCCGGCGCCCCGGCCCGCCGAGATCTATGATGTTGAGGTCCTGACGACGCCGGCGCCGCTGAAAGGGGCCAACGGCATGGAATTCAATGCAGACGGCGATCTCATTGTCGCCAGCATGGCGGGACAATCCTTATACAAAGTTGATGTGGCGACGGGCGCGGTGGAGGTTCTGGTCGGGCCGCCAAAGGGGATTGCGGACGACATTGCCATCGGGCCGGGCGGCATGTTGGCGTGGACCTCCCTGCCGCAAGGAATCGTGCGGGGGTTGGCGCCCAGCGGGCAGGTTCAAGATCTGGCAACCGGCCTGCCTGGTATAAATTCAATCAACTTTTCCCAAGACGGCCGTCTGTTCGCCGCCCAGTTCGGCCCCGGCGGCGGCAACCTCTATGAAATAGACACCGCCGGTCAAGCGCCGCCGCGCCTCGTTAAAGAGCGGATTGGAAGCTTGAATGGTTTTGAAATAAACCAAGACAATATCCTTTTTGGCCCGCTTGTTCAGCGCGGCAAAGTGGTCCGCATTGACTTGGACACCGGCGCCATGACCGAAATCGCCTCGGGCCTGCCTCAGCCAACAGCCGTGAATTTAGACGCTGCGGGCAATATCTATGTCGTCGATTATTTTTCTCATAATGTCACGCGGATCGATCCAAAAAACGGCGAGAAACACGTCGTCGCCACGGTTGATCCTCCTACGGATAACCTTGCAATCTCCGATAGCGGTTTAATTTACATATCGCATGGATGTGATAACGGCATTGAGGAAATAGATCCAAGCAACGGCAAGGTGCGCACGGTTATTAAAGGGTCTATCGGCCGCCCGGCCGGCGCGGTTCTTATGAACAAAGACGGCCGCGAGACTCTGCTGGTCGCCAGCATGCTCTGTCAAAATTTGATCGATACCGAGACCGGAGGCGTGAGCCGTCTGCCGCGCAGCGGGTCGGTCATGTGGTCGTCCTGGCTGGACCGAAAAGACGGCGTCGTGGTCATCACGGATTTCTTTTTCGGCTTGATGCAATGGCTGGACGCCGATACGGGGGCGCTCATTAAAACCGTCGGCGGATTTAACAATCCTTATGCGGTGAAAATCATGGATGACGCCAGCGTCATTGTGGCTGAATCGGGCGCGGGAAAACTGCTGCGCCTGCCGTCGTCGCCTTCGGCAAAACGCGAAGTCATCGCCGAAGAATTGGAGGGGCCGGTCGACTTTGTGTTCGCTAACAAGGGTATTGTCTACATAACCGAAGCCAATGCCGGCCTGGTGTCCGAGATTCGATTAAGCGATGGGGCGCGGCGGGTAATCCATACGGGAATCGATCAACCTGAAGGCATCGATCTGTTGGCGGACGGCAGGATCGTGGTCGCCGAAGTGGGCGCCAAGAGGCTGATTGCCTTCGCGCCAAGTGAAGGGGCGCAATCAGAGCCGCAAGTGCTCGCCGAAAACCTGCCCATCGGCCTCACAATGGGCGAAGGTCAGCCGGCGATCTTCGTGCCCACGGATGTTGTGGTGAGCGCGGCGGGCGCCATTTACGTCACGTCGGATATAGACCAGACAGTGCTCAAGCTGACCCCGCGGAAAAAGGCGCGTTAACCGTTCGGGACTGCGTAAAACGCACCAAAATTTGATTGGACCCGGGGGGGCGGAAAGGGCCATAATGGCGACACCCGTGGGTGGTTTACAGCCTTAAAGGAGATGGGCTCGATGAAGGCACGACATAAGAAATCCGCTGCGCAGCCAAAAAGCGGCCCAAAGCGGTCAATATTCGGGTTTGCACTTTCTCTCATCGCCGGTGCGACTTTGCTCGCGACCTGCGCCACGCCAACCCCTTACCAACCGGCTGTAAAAAACACCGGCTACAGCGAACAGATGATCGAGGATGGGCGCTATCAAGTTTCCTTCGCCGGAAACTCTCTGACCAAACGCGATACCGTTGAGAATTACCTGCTCTACCGGGCCGCCGAGCTGACGCTCCAAGCAGGCAATGATTATTTTGTGGTGGTGGAGCGCGATGTCGACGAGAAAACATATTACCGCTCCACATATTCGGGTTATTCCGCCGGCAATTTGTTTTATTCAATCCATTACGCGCATGGATTTGGGCGCGGTTACTACCCGTATTACGGATACCCCTATTACGGCGGACTTGGGTATGATTCGGGCTATTCTTCGCGCCCGGTCACTAAATACACCGCCACGGCCGACATCATGACATATGCGGGCGAAAAACCGGGCGATAATCCGCGCGCCTATGACGCCAGAGATGTGATCCAGAACCTTAATTCCGTGATCTTGCGCCCTGACCAACTGGGCTAGACCCTAAGCGCAGTGTTGATGAATTTCTAAACGCGCCAATCTCGAAAATCGCCTCGGGATTGGCGCTTTTTAAGTATGGCCCTTAATTGGGCCGTTGCACCATGACTTGACTGAGCAAGACGGTCGCCCCTTTTTCCCGCAAAACTGAATTGGTGGTGGCCTGCAATGTGCGGGCGATTTCATTGACATTAGGAATATTTTTGATGTTCAGCCTATTGGCGGAATAAAACCGCAGGCTCTGCACATAAGAATCCTGAAGGCGGGGATAGAGCGCCGTCGCTTTTTGGCGGAGTTTTTTATCGGGAATATCCAGACTGATCACCACCTGCAAAATCCCCCGTATGCTGAGCTTCTGAATAACCGAAATGTTAAGCGGATCGATGACCAGAAACGAATCCGTCGATTGCGGCTCAGCGGCCTCTGAAGCTCTGGCGGGCGCGCTAAAGGCCGCGCCGAGCAAACCGGCGAGAACGCCAACAGTACAGATCAAATTGCGGCGCGCGTTCATACGTAACCACTTCTCGGCAAATAGGATGGACGTTGGAAGAACAGTGAAGCAGTTCCGGGTAAAGGAAGCGTTGAGCCGCAACGCGCCCATTTGTGCAAAAATTTTCCATAAAATTTTATAAGTATTTGATTTATATAGATTTTATTGACACGCTTTGCGAACCTGTTAGTCTTGACCCCATGTCGGTTCTCACAAATATCGCTCTGTCCGGTCTCGGGGCCGCTCAAACCCGTCTGGCTGTCCGGGCCAAGAATATCGTCAATGCGTCCACACCCGGCTATGAGCCCGATCAGGTGGCGCAAATATCGACAAACCCTGGAGCCGCAGCGCGCGTCATCCCCGGCCGCGCGGGGGGATACAAGCAGACGGGAAGCCCCTTAGGCGCTGGCGCCGCGCCCGCCCCCAATAAGGTCAATCTGGCGGCGGAGATCGTCGATTTTAAATTGGCGGAAACATCCTATAAAGCAGCCCTTGCGGTTCTTAAAACCGCGGACGATCTTGAGCGCTCAACTTTAGAAATCCTCACCTAGCCCAAAGCCCGCGTTTACGCTTCTCCATCAAAATCGGGGCCCGGATCGTCGGGCGGCGGGGGAACGTCAGCCGCCATGCCGTGATAGATCGGGCCTGTGCGCGGCCGCGTCTTTTTGGAATCTTGCGGCGCTTCTTGATCGGCGGATGCGGCGCGGGCGTTGAATCCCAGTTTGATGCTTTTTCTGGGCGGTCTTTTTGCCGGCAAATAAGGGCGGGTTTGCGGCGCGGCGCGGCGATCGGACGGCGCCGAGCGCAAGGGGGTTTGTTCACCGCCGGGAGAGCGCCCGGGTTTAGAACGTAAATCCCGCGGCGGATCTGTGCGCCTGCGCGCTGTGTTGCCCGTCGCCGGTTCGACCGCAATGTCATCCAGCACGGCGGGAAGCCGGCCAGGGTCATACGGCGCCGCCGGGCGCGCAGCCCCCTCCCCCTCTTGGTTGCGCACGATATCGGCAAAAGGTCCGGGGGCGGCGCCGGAGCGCGCAAACAAGGCCGGGTCCATCCGCGGCGGCCACGGTGCACCGGGCGCCGCCAAGTCTTTGGCCAGGCGCGCCCAATCCGCAGCTTTAAAGTCAAACCGCTCGCGCGCCCAATCCGGCTCGGGCGGCGCCGAAACGGCCCGGGCCAGCCATTCGCGCGCCGCCCCCACATCGCCGTGCTCCTCTTGTTCGATCTCCCCCATCAGCGCGCAGACGCGCGCGGTGGGGGCCTGCTCGACCAAAGGCGCCAAAGCGCGCCGCGCGCCTTCCCAATCACGCGTATTGATCGCCTGGCGCGCCAGCAGCAAGCGGCTTTCACTGTCATCGGGTTTCATATCGGCCAGGCCCGACAGGCGTTTGGCGCGGGCATGGGCGGTTTCATGCTCTTCAAGCGCGCTGTACGCCTCGACCAAGGCCGGATGGGGGCTTGCGCGCCAAGCCTCTTCCAGAATTCCCGCCGCCTTCCACGCATTGTCATTGTCCTTATAGAGGCGCGCGGCCAAAAGAGCCGCCGGCGTAAAACTGGGCAGCAGGCGAAACGCTTTAACGCTCAAGCGCTCAGCCTCTTGCGCGTCGCCCTCCGCCAGCTTTTGCCCCGCGCGCGCCGTGAGCAGAACCGCTTGGCTCTTAGACGCCGCCTCCATGGGAATCAAACCGGATTTTGCACCCGATTCGAGCGTCGCCAGTGCATCGCGCCAACGCCCATCTTCTGTCTGTAAATCAAAAAGCGCCTGAAACGCCCACAGAGTTTTGGGTTGAACGCTAAAGGCTTGCTTGGCGTATTCCAACGCCCCGTGGGCGTCGCCGCGCCGCGTGGCGTGGGCAAGCAAACCGCGCAAGCCCAAAATTTTTGTCTCAGGGGCCTCTAACATGGCTTGAAAACAGCGCTCCGCCTCCGCCTCATCGCCGCTGAGCTGGGCCGCCTGCGCCCCCAGAAGACGCGCCAGCGCCAGATTGCCTTCCCGCCCCCGCGCGCTCAAAGCGTATTTGCGGGCCAGAGACGCATCGCCCGCCGCCGCCGCGATCAACCCTTTAGAGATCGCCTCCAGGTCTTTGGTTTGAAGGCGACGTTGAAAGAGCTGCGACACTGATCCGGGCGCCGCGCGCACGCCGCCGACAATGCGGGTGACGATCAGCACAAAGATCAATAAAACAGCCAATGCAACAACGCCCAAAGCGAGTGAGGTTTCTATCTCCCAATTTTGCCAGTGAATAATGAGGCCGCCGGGATGGTCCGCCGCCCAGGCCGCCAAAAATGCAAAGCCAGCAATCACAAAGAAAAGAAAGAGCGCCTTGATCATGGCGCCTCATCCCGCGACCCCAATTGCGACAACAGCCCGGCGCTCGCCGAAGAGACAAGGTCATCCAATTTCAAGCGTCCCTCAACTTCACCGAGCCACGGCGCGATGCTTGCCGCCGCCGCGCCTTGCAAACCGCGCAGCTCTTGCGCGGCGCTGCGCAAATTATTTTCTTTCAAGCGTTGTTCGGCGCGGGCGATAATTGCTTGCGCGCTTTGCCCCTCCACCTCTCCGGTGCGCCGGATCGTCACCAGGCTCCGGATATTGGCCCACAGGCGCCCCCACCATGTGTCGGCCCCTTCACCGCGCGCGGCGCGCAGCGCGGCGCGCGCGGCCTCGTCAAACGCGGCCGTCAGCGCGCCCGAGGGCCTCAACCCCCGCGCGGCAAAAGGCTCAAGGCTTTTCCAGTCCGCCGCGCCCGGCGCCAATAACGCCATAGTCTCAAGCTCGGCAATAAACGGCTCGCCGCGATCAGCCGCCCGGATCAAACTGGCCAGACCCAGACCCAACGCCGCGCGCTTGGCGTCGGACCCGCTGCGATCCGATTCAAGAGCGCTGATGCGGCTTTCCAGATCCCGCACGGACTTGCGCGGCGCAAGGGCGCCCAATATCGACGCAAGATTTTCCGGCGGGGCGCTCGCTTCAAGCGCGCCGAGACGCGCGGCGACGCGGCCCTCAAGGGCCTTCAGGTCCCGATTTAAATTGCGAAGCTCCGCACTTACCTCCGCCAGAGCCGCACCTTCCACCGAAGGCGCGTTTTGCCCGCCCTTGGCAATCATCAAGGCGAGGGCCTGCTCCAACCCCGTCACCCGATCGGTAAGTTCATCAAAAACAGCGGCTTCAGGACCGCTCTGAGAGGGTTCTTGCGCGCGCACATCGTCCAGCCCCCCTTCCAGAACATCGGACCTTTTCCGGAGCGCGGCCATTTCAGCGCGCACGCCCTCCAATTTTTGCTGAATGTCCGCCAGAGCCTCGGCTTGCGCCGGCGCGGCCGCCCGCTGATCCAAGCCCGCGCTGTTTTTCAACAGGACATAAGCGGCAAGGCCCCCGCCTATGATTCCGGCCGCAAAGGCCAGCACCGCAATGCCCGCCATCCGCGCCGTGCGGCCCGGCGCAGGGGGCGGCGTTTTTTTACGCGGCGCCGCAGCGCGCACATCTGAACGCGCAGGGCCGGAGAGCGCTTTATCGCTTTTTTGAGGGGATGTCTTTTTTAAGTCCCCCGATGCGGCGGGCTTGGCCTCCGGCGGTGCTTTGCGCTTACCGCCCGCCGCTTTCTTTTTGGCTTTATGTACTTCTGAGTCCTGGTTTTGCGACTCAGAACCGGGGGGTTGTTCAGACGATGTCATTGGCGTGATCCTCTCAAGCTCTGCCGCATTACTTTTATGAGCCTCACTCCAACAGATCAAGAAGAGCTTGGCCATTTGGCGTTGGCGCCGCGTCCACCGACTTGAACGCAAGAGGGCTGAGGGCTTGGGCCGTTGCCGCGCTTATACAAAAAACCTTTAGTCCCCCGCACGCTTGCGCCAGACCGGCGCGGATCACCAGGTCGCGAAAGAGGGCGGCGCTGCGCGGCGAGTAAAAGAGGGCTGCCTCAAGTCCGGGGGAGGCGTCGCCCATCAATTCCCGGCGCAATGGGCCGGGCAGATCCAAAGCGGCTGCCGCCTCATAAATCACCGCGCGGCGCAGTTCAAAGCCCAGCGCCTCCAGACCGCGTTTCAGGCCCCCGGCGCTGGTGGCCGCCAAATGCGTCCCGGCCACATGCACGAGCGGGCCTCCCGCAGAAGAAAACTGACGGCCGGCAAGTTTAAGTAAACTTTGAGCGCCTCCGTCGCCTGCAAAGACAGTGTTAAATCCCGCATCGCGCGCGGATGCCGCGCTGGCCGGGCCGACCGTAATCACGGGCGCATCGCGGCGGGCGTTCAGCGCGGCAAAAGCCCGCACCCCATTTGCGCTGGTGAACGCGATCCCTTGCGCCCCTTGAAGCGCGCGCGCAAGAGCCTCTGACGCCCCGGTGTCATGCGTGATCGTCATAAGCGGCGCCAATACCGGCGCATGGCCGCGCGCGCGGAGCGCGGCCGCGGTTTCTTCAGCGTCAATCAAAGGCCGCGTGACAAGAACGCGCATGTGTTTTCTCATCTCCCTCGTCTTTTATATGTCCGTTTCAAAATAGACCGGGCCCGCCTGGCGCTTTAACGCTTTTCCGGCGGCGGCGCCGATGTGATGCGCGGCGCGCAACGGATCGTCCCCGAGCGGCTCCCGAACCTCGATGCGCTCCGCGCTCTGTCCATCGGGCAGCAACACCTCGCCGCGCAGCGTCAAAACGCGCCCGCCCGAAATTTCAGCCAGACCCGCAATGGCTGAGCGGCACGAGCCGTCCAGAACCTGCAAAAAGGCGCGCTCCGCCGTCAGCGCGATCTTGCTGGGGGCGTGATTTACCGGCGCAACCAGATCGCGCGCCCCCTGGTCCCCCGCGCGCATCTGCACGGCCAGCGCCCCCTGGCCCACGGCGGGCAGCATTTTCTCAGCAGGAAAAATAAAATGGGCGTGGGCGGAAAGTCCCATGCGCTTTAGGCCCGCCAGCGCCATGATCGCCGCCGCCGGTTGTCCCGTTTCGAGTTTTGCGAGCCTTGTGTCGACATTGCCGCGCAAAGGGACAATCTTAAAATCAGGACGCATTTTAAGGATTTGCGCCCGGCGCCGCGGCGACGACGTCCCGATGAGCGACCCGGCGGGCAGCGACAAAACATCCCATCCCAAAGGCGAGACCCAGGCGTCGCGCGGGTCTTCGCGCGGCAACACAGCGCCAATTTCCAGACCGGCGGGCAAAACGCTCAGCATGTCTTTGGCGGAATGTATGGCAATATCTATCTGCCCGCGGAGCAACGCTTCTTCTAATTCCTTGACAAAAAGCCCCTTGGCGCCGCCCTCCAGAGGCGCCGCTTTTTGCCCCTGATCGCCTTTGGTTTTGACGATCGCCAGTTTTGAGCGCAACTCAAGCTCATCGTCCCGCCAGCCATGGGCGCGCGCCAAAGCGCGGCGCAATTCTTGAGCTTGCGCCAAGGCCAATTTCGATCCACGCGTCCCGATGAGGTGCGCCATTTGCAATGACCCTGCGTCAAATGATAAAGCCGTTGAAGAATCTGGCTTAGCCGCTTTCTTCCCCGCTGTCGAGCGGGCGCCAGGCGGGGCCTCTTTTTACGGGTACTGACGCGTGATTATCTTAGGCATTGAAAGTTCGTGCGATGAATCGGCGGCGGCCGTGGTGGCGCGCGAGGACGTGGGCGGCCGCCCGCGCATTTTGTCGAATGTGGTTCTCAGCCAAACGAGCGCGCACCGCCCCTATGGCGGCGTGGTGCCCGAAATCGCGGCGCGGGCCCATATAGAACATCTTGACGGACTTGTCGCCCGCGCTATGGACGAAGCGGGTCTTGACTATGCGCAGTTGGACGGCGTGGCCGCAACCGCCGGCCCTGGCCTTATTGGCGGCGTCATCGTCGGCCTGATGACCGGCAAAGGCATTGCGCTGACCCACAAAAAGCCGCTCCTCGCCGTCAATCATCTGGAGGGCCACGCGCTGTCCGCACGCCTCACCAACGATGTCGGGTTTCCCTATCTGCTGTTGCTCATCTCAGGGGGGCATTGCCAATTATTGATCGTCAAAGGGCCCGGACACTATCACTGCCTCGGCCGCACTCTCGACGATGCGGTGGGGGAGGCTTTTGACAAGACCGCCAAATTGATGGATCTCGGCTTTCCGGGGGGTCCCGCAATTGAGGCCGCCGCCCGCAGCGGCCGGGCGGCGCGTTTTGATTTTCCCCGCCCGCTGAAAGGCCGGGCGGGATGCGATTTTTCCTTCAGCGGCTTAAAAACAGCCGTGCGCCAAACCTATGACGCGCTCCCCGATCCGCGCCCGCAAGATGTCGCGGACATTGCCGCTTCGTTTCAGGCGGCGGTCTGCGATGTGCTGGTTGAGCGCAGCGCGCGCGCCATGAAGCGGTTCCGGCAAGAAGCCAGCCCGCCGCGCCCCTTTGTCGCCGCAGGCGGCGTGGCGGCCAACGATGAGATCCGGACACGGCTCAGCGCCGCCTGCGCCGAACATGGCTTTGAATTGATTGCCCCGCCCGCATCCTTATGCACCGACAACGCCGCCATGATCGCCTGGGCGGGCCTGGAGCGTTTGCACGCCGGGCTGCCGGATGACTTAAACGCCGCACCGCGCGCGCGCTGGCCGCTGGAGGATCTGGGCAACGCAGCGTCGCCGCACTAAAAAAGCCCCGATTCGCGTAGGGGAAGGGGAGGGAGCGAACCGGGGCGCACCTTTGGCAAGGTGAAACTTATTGGGGAAGGGCGCGCGTTAGCGATGCGGGCGGCAAGGACAGGGCTGAAGGCCGCTATAGGCTCGGTTTCTTAACGTAAAAAGAGTTTCCATCCAGGTCAGCCAACGCACAAACATCGCAACCACCTCTTGTCTTTCTTTTTGTTAAATCACCAGGGAACTGGTCGCCCCATCAAGGGCGGCAATCAGCACCAATATGGTGAGGCCCGCGCCCAGCAATGTGGCGGCGCCCCGCGCGATCAACGACGTTTCTGTCGATTGTGAATTAAATAGGGTCATTTTCTTTCCTTCTTAAATAGTACGCCCGGCTTTTTCAGCTCTGGACTGTTGTTCTCATGTCCCCGGGGGATTGGCCCTCCGATGACGCCGTCAAGCGGCTTAATCCCAATATAGGGAGGCACTGACGAAAAAACAATAAATAAAATGATTTTTATTTATTAATTATTGATTTTAAGCCCGCGCGCGCAGACGCGCGCAAAGCGCGGACATTCTAGGCGGGAACCGGGGCCTGGTCGGCGGGCGCGGATTGGCGCACATGGAGGCCGTTGACGATCAGATCCACCACCCCGTCTAATTCCTTTTCAAGCTGGGGCAAGGTGAGCGCGCTGTGAAGCTGCGGGTATTTGTATTTCAGGGTCACTGCTTGAATCATGCGGGCGGTGAGCAGAATATCGTCGATATTGAAATCGCCGCAGGCGTTGCCGAGTGACAAAATTTCCGCGATGAGGGCGCGTTCCTTGGCCATTTGCCGCTCCAAGAACTCCGGGCGCTCCCGGGCCATCATCTCGGCAACCTCCGCTATACGCGGGTCTTCATCCAGGGTTTGAAAAGTGACGCGGAGGGAATCCAGCAGAAAAGCCCATAATTTTTGAACAGGAGACAGATTCTTGTCCCGAATCACGGCGCGCACATTCTCCAACCGCTTGTCGGTGTTCTCGTCGGCTATTTGCTCTGCAATATCCAGTTTTCCAGGAAAAAAGCGATAAATATTGCCGGGCGACATCTTGCAGTCTTGCGCAATCTCAGACATCGTGGTCTTGCAATATCCGAAATGAGAAAACCGCTCCCGGGCCGCCTGGACAATTTTTTGACAGTTGAATCGCTTTTCACTCATGCTCTAAACATGCGCCCGAGAGCATGAATAATCAATAGATCATTCACAAATTAATTCACTCTTAAAGGAGTTGCAGGCAAGTTATGGCCTCAACCAATGCGAAATATGACCGGATCAGCGTGATCGGCGCAGGCGCCTGGGGCACGGCGCTGGCCACTGTTCTGGCCCGAAACGGCGCCAGCGTCACCCTCTGGGCGCGCGAGCCGGAGATTGCCGAGACGATCACCCGGTCCCACGAAAATCCCCTCTTTTTGCCAGGCATTCAATTACCCCGCACTTTGCGCGCCGCCGCCACATTCGAACACATTGAGCACGCTCAGGCCATTTTGATGGTCGCCCCGGCGCAGCATGTGCGCGCGGTTCTGACCGCCATGCGCCCTCATGTCCCGCACGGCGCGCCGGTCGTCTTGTGCTCCAAGGGCATCGAACAGGCCACGGGTCAGCTGATGAGCGAGGTTCTGGCCGACGTCCTGCCGCAAGCGGCGCCGGCCGTTCTGTCCGGACCCAGCTTTGCCAAAGACGTTGCGCGGGGTCTGCCCACCGCAGTGACACTGGCCGCGCCGGCCGCCATCGGGCGCGATCTGGCCGCCGCCATCGGCCATGAGGCGTTCCGCGTCTATGCCACCGATGACGTGATCGGGGCGGAGGTTGGCGGGGCTGTGAAAAACGTTCTCGCCATCGCCTGCGGGATTGTCGAGGGCCGGGAATTGGGGGACAGCGCCCGGGCGGCCCTGATTGCGCGCGGGTTTGCCGAAGTGCAAAGACTTGCGGCCGCTCTGGGCGCCAAGCCTGATACCTTAGAGGGCTTGTCGGGTCTGGGCGATCTTATCTTGACCTGCACCAGCAGGCAGTCCCGCAATATGTCTTTGGGAATCGCCCTGGGTCAGGGAGAAAGTCTGCGGAAAATCATGGCCAGCCGCAACACGGTGGCTGAAGGCGTGCACACGGCGGGCGCCGTGGTTGCGCGCGCGAAAAAACACGGCGTAGACATGCCAATCTGTCAAGCTATAGACGCCATTGTCGCGGGCCGCTGGTCGGTTGCCCAAGCCATCGCCGCGCTGCTCAGCCGGCCCGTAACCGATGAATAACGATTGAAAAAAAGGACTAAATTCATGTTTTTTGTCATCTATTGCCGCGACAAACCGAATGCGCAAAGCGTGCGCGCCGAGAACCGTCCGGCGCATTTAAAATATGTCGACGATTCGGGCGAGATGGTGAAACTGGGCGGACCGATGCTCTGTGAAGACGGCGCGAACTTGGTCGGCAGCATGCTGATTATTGAGGCAGCGACTTTAGGCGCCGCGCAAGACTGGGCGGCGGCGGACCCTTACGCCAAAGCGGGACTGTTTGAAACGGTCAGCATCAATCCCTGGAAATGGGTGATCAAAGGGCCGGGCGCTTGAAACTCCTGAACCAAAAACCTCAACCGCTAAAGGGTATGTAAATGTTTTACGCCATCTACCGTCTCGACAAAGCAAATTCGGAAAAATTACGCGCCAAAACCCGGCCCACGCATATGGAATATATCGACGACAGCAATACAGTAAAACTGTGCGGCCCGCTTTTAACCGAAGACGGCGCCGGCCTGGTCGGTAGCATGCTGGTCATTGAGGCTGACAGTTTAAGCGCCGCGCAGGCGTGGGCGGACGGCGACCCTTACGCATTAGCCGACCTCTTACAGACGGTTCATATCCATCCCTGGAAATGGGCCATCGACAACCACGCCAGGGCGCAAAACCCCGCATCATGACAGCTCTTTCCTCCCAGAATCGCCCGGCGCCGGGAACGGTTTTGTGTAAAATGGAAGACCTTCCCGATCCGGGCGCCAGGGGCTTCTTTTTTGGCGAAGGGGCGCGCCGCTTCGACATGTTTCTGGTGCGCGCCGGGCCTGAGATCCGCGGCTATGTCAACGCC
>JAJFIM010000325.1 GCA_021774995.1 Alphaproteobacteria bacterium
AGCCGAATAATAATGATCCTTGATCAGCAAGGCGCCCATGCCGGCCCCGGCGGCTGCCAGAAGCACTTCAATATGATCAATGCGCCGGTCCATGACGGAAGGCCCAGAGTGGCAATGCAGATCAATCGCGCCTTCCAGCAGGCTCTCGATCAGTGCGGGATCATGGGTGGCTGAAGAGGCGGTCTGAGTCATAAGAAGTATCCTTCAGGTCGATTGAATTGATGTGACGAGGCTTGCGACGGCGCCTTTCAGAAGGCTTTGATCCGTTCCAATCACAAACAGAGTGACGCCCCGGGAGTCGAACGCATCAATTTGAGAGCCGTGGCTAAGAAAAATGCCAAGCCGTTTGGATTTCGCGCGCGCCGCCGTGCAGACGCGCTGGACAGCCTCGTCCACGCGCGGGTCGTCAAGGCTGGCCGCGCCAAGCGACACCATCAAATCGGCCCGACCGATAAAGAAACAGTCAACGCCTTCCACGCCCATAATCTCGTCAATGGAGTCCACCGCTTCCCTGTCTTCAATTTGGCCAATGACGATGACGCCCGAATCAGCTTCCCTGATATAGGCTTCCAAATCGGAACGGCCGTAGTCGCCCGCTCTGTGCGAGTTTGAAAACCCGCGCAGCCCGTCTTTATAGCGCGCCGCCTGGACCAATTGTTTTGCAGTTTCAGCCGACATGAGATGAGGCGCAACAATCCCCGCCGCGCCCATATCCAATACGCTGAGAATGGTTGCGGGGGCCATGTCGGGAACCCGCACCAAAGCCGGCATGGCGCCCGCCCGCGCCGCCAGCAAGCATGCGTCCAATGACGCTTTGTCGAAGGGCGCATGCTCCGCGTCCAAAACGATAAAATCCAGATCCGTTCGGGTCAGAATTTCGACGGTTTGGTAATGTGTGGTTTTGACGAATGTCCCCACCACGCGCTCGCCTTGTCGGAGCCTCTCACGCAATCCCATAATTTAAAGCGCCTTTCCAGTGTTGGCTGAGTTTCGCGGACGCTCGGCGCGCCTTCCCCTGCTGGTATACAAGTCACGCGCCCCCAATCACATGCAAAAAGTATCACACGCCCCATATTTTGTCCTGTATAACATAATTTTATTCCATATATCGAGACAAAAATCATTTTTTCATTGCGTCCGCCGTGAAAGTGCGTAAAGGTTTCTCTTCCACCCGCCTTTCTGCTCGCCAGATGGGACGGATAAACGACAGCAGAAAAAGGCCGCATTATGAGCCGATATCTTGTGGAATCCGGCGGAAACCGGAACCTTCCGGACACTTTTGTCTTTACGGGAGAGCGCTCGCGCAAAGGCTACAGGCTGAACAAATTCGCCATGTCCCTCACCAACCCTGACAATCGTGACGCCTTCCGCGCCAATGAAGGGGCCTATATGGACCGCCATCACTTATCGGAAGCGGAAAAAGCCATGGTGACCGCGCGCGACTGGGACGCCCTCATTCGTTATGGCGGAAATGTCTACATTATGGTCAAAGTCGCCGGGACGTTAGGGGTCACATTGCTGCAGATGGGCGCCCAGATGAGGGGGCAAAGCCTGGAAGAGTTCATGGCTACCCGGCCTGGCGCCGCCGCCCGTCCCCGAAAGGAATAATCCAATGGCAAAGATCATTGGCGGGATCGGCACCTCACACGCCCCTTCCATCGCCCACGCTTATGACAAAAATTTAGGTCAGGATGAGGCGTGGAAGCCGCTGTTTGACGGATACGGACCCGTCAAGGATTGGCTAAAAGAGGCCGCACCCGACCTCATCGTCATGATCTACAACGATCATATGAACCGGTTTTTTTTCGATGCTTACCCGACGCTGGCGCTGGGCGTGGGCGAGGTTCACGAAATCGCCGACGAAGGCTGGGGCAAGCGGAATTTTCCAGCCTTGAAAGGCGATGCGGAATTCAGCTGGCATCTCGCCCGATCATTAGTCGCCGATGAGTTTGATCCAACCATCTGTCAGGAGATCACTATAGACCATGGCATCCTCTCTATCCTGCCTTTGCTCTGCGATACGCCCTGGCCGGCGCCGATCGTCCCCATCGCCGTAAACGTCATTCAACACCCCGTCCCCACTGCGCGGCGCTGTTATAAACTGGGCCAGGCCATTCGCCACGCAGTGGAGCTTTACGACCGCGATCTGCGCGTCGCCATTGTCGGCACGGGCGGGATGTCCCATCAATTGCATGGCAAACGCTTTGGTTTCATGAATGAAGAATGGGACAATGAATTCCTCGACGCCCTTGAGACAAACCCCGAAAAACTCACCGTGCTCAGTCATGACGATTACATGGAGCGCGGCGGCGCCGAATCCGTGGAAATGATCATGTGGCTGACCATGCGCGGCGCCCTGACCGACAAGGTGAACCGTATCCACCGCCATTATTACGCACCGTATCTGACCGGCTTTGGCCTCATCGCTTTGGGCTGCACCGATATCACTGACCCTTCAACATAAGAGGACGCATTATGGGCATTCGCACCGGGCAACAGTTTCTTGAGTCCTTGAAAGACGACCGGGACATCAGGATCGACGGGGAGCGCATTAAGGACGTCACCACCGATCCGCGCATGGCGGGCGCCGCGCAAACACTGGCCGAGCTGTATGACATGCAGCATCAGCCTGACCTGACAGACAAAATGACCTATACCTCGCCTGCCACCGGCGACAAAGTGGGGCTCTCTTTCATTCAACCCCGCTCGGTCGATGATCTGGTGCGTCGGCGCGAGATGGTCAAAATCTGGATGGACGCCACCTGCGGCATGTTCGGCCGTTCGCCCGATTTTATGAATATCAACATGATGGGCTTTGCCGCTTCTTTTGATGCGTTTAATCGCGATGAACGAAAGCTCGGCGATAATTTGCGCAATTATTACGAAATGATCCGCGAAAACGATCTAGCGCTGACCCACACGCTCATCAACCCCCAAGTTGACCGCTCCAAACCCGTTGAGGCGCAATCAAAGGATCTTGCCGCCAAAGTGGTAAAAGAAACCGATGCGGGCATCGTCATCAATGGCGCGCGCATGGTGACGACATTATGCGCCTACACCAACGAATTGATGGTGTTTCCCTCAACCAATATTGCCGTGTCCGATGACGCCGCGCCTTACGCCTTCGCCTTTTGCATTCCCTGCAACACGCAAGGCCTGCGATTCATCTGCCGCCCCCCCGTAATGCACCAAAACACCGCCTCGCCGATGGATTACCCTCTGTCGAGCCGCTTGGATGAAGGCGACGGCATGGTGATATTCCATAATGTTTTGGTTCCCTGGGAGCGGGTGTTTATTTATCGCGACGCAGAGATGTGCAACAGCCTTTACGCCAAAACCGGCGCCATGCGCCAGATCATGCATCAGTTCTCCACTAAAAATCTGGCTAAGGCTGAGTTTATGATGGCCTTGGGATTCGCCCTCGCCAAATCCACAAAAATCGATGTCCATCTTCACGTTCAGGGCATGCTGGCGGAAATGATCAACATTGTCGAATTCGTGCGCTCCTGCCTGCGGGCGAGTGAAGTCGACGCCAAGCCGAATGAGGAAGGCGTATACACGCCCGCCGACATGCCGCTTTGGACGGTGCGGCAGATGTTCCCGAAAATGTATATCCGCATGTGCGAGATTATCCAGATTTTAGGCGCTGGCGGATTGGTCGCCGTTCCTTCTTATGCGGAGCTGGACGGCGACATAGCGCAAGACGTTGAGACGTATTTTGAATCCGCCAATGCCAATTCCAAAACGCGCATTAAACTTTTCCGCCTGGCCTTCGATACGGCAGTGTCAACATTTGCCGGACGCCAGCAACTCTATGAGCGTTATTATTCAGGCGATCCGGTGCGTCTGGCGGGAATGCTGTATAATATCTACGACAAAGATTCTCACGTCGACCGAATTGACGCCCTCTTAAACGATTTAGAGGCGCGGCAGATTCCGGGCGCGCAAGGCCCTCTGTTCAGACCCAAATACGCCGCCGAATAACAGGAGATCGCCAATATGCCTCACGACGTTCACAGTGTAGATTGGAACAAACTTGAATGGCGCACCATCAGAGACGGCGTGCACCGCAAAGCATTTACCGGAGAGGGCGCCACCCTCGCTCTTCATAAGCTGGAGCCGGACCATGTCCCTAATCCGCACAAACACCCCTATGAACAGATTGTGTACATCCTTGCCGGAGAGATTGATTTCCATGTGGGTGACAGCGTCACCCGCCTT
>JAJFIM010000326.1 GCA_021774995.1 Alphaproteobacteria bacterium
CACCGAAAAAAACCGGCTGGTCAACGCCCCACCGGCGCTCAAGTCTTAAAACAAAAGCGAAGTTGGCGATTGCGAAGACCTTGATGAACATGAGATAAGGATGGGAACTTTTCGACCCCCGGACGTCAAAGAGAGGAAAAGACGCAAATGATTGGCCTGGTCCTGGTAACTCATGGGCGTTTGGCGGAGGAATTCATTTCCGCCACGGAACATGTGGTGGGCGCGCAAGAGGATATGCGCGCCATCTGTATCGGTCCCGATGACGATATGGAAAAGCGGCGCAACGACATTCTCAAAGCCGTGAGGGAAGTCGATTCCGGCAACGGAGTGATTGTGCTCACCGATATGTTTGGCGGCACGCCATCCAACTTATCCATTTCAATTATGGACAAAGCGAAAGTTGAAGTCATCGCAGGCATTAACCTGCCCATGCTCATCAGATTAGCCGGGTTTCGAACAGACGGCAGCCTGGACGAAGCGGTGGATCAAGCACAGGAGGCGGGGCGCAAATACATAAGCATCGCTTCCAGAATTCTTTCCGGCGAAGGGAAATAACCTATCCTTATACGGATTATAATTTATTTTCTTGAGGTGGCAAGCTGACTAATTCTTCTCATTCACCCACGGAATGCGCAACCCGCTCCTTCACAATCGTGAACATCAAGGGCCTGCATGCGCGCGCGGCGGCTAAATTTGTTCAGTGCGCCGAAGCTTTTAAAGCTCAAGTTAACGTATCGCGAGACGGGACGCGCGTAGACGGGACGTCAATCATGGGCCTGCTCATGCTGGGCGCAAGCCTTGGCACAACAATCCAAGTCGAAGCGACCGGCGTGGAAGCGGATGATGCGCTCGAAGCGCTCGGCGCATTGGTGGCGGCCAGATTCCATGACGACTGAGAAAAAACAAATTCACGGCGTAAAAAAAGAAAGTAGGCGCGAAAAAATATTCCGCGGCCTGGGCGTCTCGCCTGGCATTGTCATTGGCCCGGCCTATGTGGTCGAACGGGGCGCTGTTTCCGTCCCTGAATATATGATCCCCTTCGCGCGGGTCACGGCTGAACTGGCCCGTTTTTCGCAGGCCGTCAACAAATCCATCGAACAATTGAATGCGCTCAAAGAGCGGGTTCATAACCAAAAAGGCGGGGCGTCGGAAGATCTGGAGGGACTGCTCGATGCGCATATGCGCATGCTCACGGGATCGCGCCTGATCCGCGGGGTTGACGCCCGCATCACCGAACACCGGATCAACGCCGAAGCCGCCGTGCAGGCTGTCACGACAGAATTCATGGATCAGTACAGCGCCATAGCGGACAGTTATCTGGCCGACCGGATTCACGATATACAAGACGTCGGAAATCGTTTGATCCGCAATTTGAACAAAGTGCACGTCCAAAGCTTCACCAATCTGCCGCGCGGCTCAATCATCGTCGCTGACGACATCACGCCCGCCGATACGGCGCTGATGGAGCCAAAGCGTATCGGGGGGATTGTCAGCGGTCTTGGCGGCGCGCAAAGCCATACCGCGATTATGGCCCGCTCTCTTGGCCTGCCCGCAAGTCTGGCTGTTGCGGGGATTGTTTCCGCCGCCAGCACGGGGACCACTTTGATTCTGGACGGCAGCGAGGGACGGGTGATTGTCGACCCGACCGAAGAGGTGATCGCCCAGTATGCGGAATTGCGCATGCAATATCGAAAAGAGCGGCGGCAGCTTTACCGCCAGCGCAAACTGTCCGCCACAACGCGCGACGGGATCGACATCACTCTCCAAGCCAATGTCGAGCTTCCCTTGGAATTGGAGGCGGCAAAGGCCAATGGCGCGCAAGGCATTGGCCTACTGAGAACAGAGTTCATGTTCATGAACCGCGAGACGCTGCCCGATGAAGACGAGCAATACGAAACCCTTGCCGCTTTCGTGACCGGCATGGAAGGGCGGCCGGTCACCATCCGCACGCTCGATATCGGCGGGGATAAAGTGTCACTCGTCTTGAAACGCTACCTTGAATCCCAAAACCTCTCGGAAGCGATGGAAGGCGTTAATCCAGCTTTGGGATTACGGGCGATTAGATTGGGTTTAAAATGCAGACCCTTATTGGATACCCAATTAGCCGCAATTTTAAGGGTGGCCGCATTGGGCCCCGTGCGCATTTTGCTCCCGATGATCATGTCCGTACCCGAGGTGCGCCAAGTACGCGCGGCGATAAACCAAGCATATAACAAGATTGATGCATGCGCGCCCCCTCGCCTGCCCCCTTTGGGCGCCATGATCGAGGTCCCGGCCGCCGCCTTGATTGGCGATGCGTTGGCTCAGGAAGTCGACTTTTTTTCCATCGGCACCAATGACCTCACCCAATACGCCTTGGCCATTGACCGGGGCAATGAACAGGTGGCCGATCTTTATGACCCAACCCACCCGGCTGTCCTGCGTCTCATAGAACTGGCGGTCAAAGCGGCGCAAAAAGCCGGTATCGACGTCAATATTTGCGGCGAAATGGCGGGGGACGAGCGCTGCGTGCCTTACCTGCTGAGTTTGGGCATTCGGGACCTGTCAATGTCGGCCGCGTCGCTCTCCCGGGTAAAACGGTGCATTCGCGCCCTTGACGAAACCGCCTGCGGACAGGTCGCGCGGGCGTCACGCAATGTTTCATCCGCCCCATATATCAAAACATAAAGATTTCTTTATATTTGGCTTGCCGCCGTTTCGCCCCCCTGATATAAAAACGCCCAAATCTCGCCTGCTGGGCATTTTGAACCTCAATCATCCACAAAGGAACCTGATCAATGAACGCTTCCACGCACTCTCCTGGACAGGATTACAAAGTCGCCGACATTTCATTGGCTGATTGGGGACATAAGGAAATCGCCATTGCGGAGACTGAAATGCCGGGCTTGATGTCTTTGCGCGCCGCCTATGGAGATTCAAAGCCTCTGAAAGGGGCGCGGATCACTGGATGCCTGCATATGACCATTCAAACGGCGGTTTTGATTGATACGCTTGTGGAGCTGGGCGCTGAGATCCGGTGGTCGTCGTGCAATATATTTTCAACCCAGGATCAAGCCGCCGCGGCGATCGCTGACAAAGGCATTCCGGTATTCGCCTGGAAAGGGGAAACGGAAGAGGAATATTTATGGTGCGTCAACCAAACCATCAAAGGCCCCGATGGATGGCACCCCAATATTTTACTCGATGATGGCGGCGACCTTACCCAGATCATGCATGAAAAATACCCTAATCTTTTGGATGACGTGGTGGGCGTTTCTGAAGAAACCACCACCGGTGTTTTGCGTTTGTATGAAATGGCGAAGGCGGACACGCTGAAAATACCGGCGATCAACGTCAACGATTCCGTCACCAAATCAAAATTCGACAACCTCTATGGCTGCCGGGAAAGCCTGGTGGACGGAATCAAGCGCGCCACCGATGTTATGCTGGCGGGTAAAATCGCCGTGGTCTGCGGGTTTGGCGACGTCGGCAAAGGATCCGCCGAATCTCTACGCAGCCAAGGCGCGCGCGTCATGGTCACGGAAATTGATCCTATCTGCGCACTTCAGGCCGCGATGCAAGGCTATGAGGTCACCACAATGAAGAAAGCGGCCAGTGCTGGCGATATTTTTGTCACCACCACAGGCAATAAGGACGTCATCACCCTGGACCATATGCGGGAGATGAGGGACCGGGCCATCGTCTGTAATATTGGGCACTTCGATTCGGAAATTCAGGTGGCGAATTTACGCAATTACAAATGGCACAACGTCAAACCCCAAGTGGATGAGGTCGAATTTCCTGACGGCAAGCGCATTATTTTGCTGGCCGAAGGACGGTTGGTCAATCTGGGATGCGCCACGGGCCACCCCAGCTTTGTGATGAGCGCTTCTTTCACCAACCAAGTTCTGGCGCAGATCGAGCTGTGGCAGAATCAGGACAAATACGCCAATCAGGTCTATGTATTGCCCAAGCATCTGGATGAAAGAGTCGCGACGCTGCATCTGGGACGTTTGGGAGCCGAACTGACTGAACTGACCGATGATCAGGCCGACTATATCGGCGTCCCGAAGGAAGGTCCGTTCAAACCCGAGCATTACCGCTATTAAACTGATTTTTCTCGGCGAAGGCGCCTTCAAACCTGTTGACAGGCAAAAGGATTCCAGGCTTCGATAGGGTCTTGAAGGGTCAAAGAGCGCGGGCGCTTTTCCACGTGCGGGTCGGCCTCCCCTGTAGCTCCCATCAATCAGAGGGGAGCGGGGCTGTGCTTTAGTCTGTTATGTATGCTTGGAATCACGCCTAATATGGTAATTTCTCGGGCCACCCATAGAGAACAGGAACATCAAGGTTTGCCCGACTCTGCGTCTATGAATGTCTCTTCAAAATGGACGCTACTGGTGGGCATCGGGCTGGCGCTCTGTCTTGTGGGGACGCCCGGCTCCCCGATCGCCCAAGAAAGCGCTCTACAAGAAACTATAGAAGCCGAACAGCCTTCCGATGAGGCCGCGGCGCCTCTCACAATCATAGAACCCGGCCCTCACGTTAATCTCCACGGTTTTGAGACTCTGAATATCTTACCGCTTATACCGCCTGTTGGAGGTTTGGAGACAAATCTTCCCGGGCTGCGACTCATAGGCCCCTCGGGCGCCACTACCGGCGGGGAGGGCTTGATCACGCTGCCTCCATCTCTTGCCCCCCTGGACTTATCTGGAGCAGCGCCGCGTTCCGACTCAACGCCGGCCACCGCCCTGACCCAGCCTGAGCCGGAACCTGAACCGGCGCCTCAGATTGAACAACTCACCCCGGAATCTCAGCTCCTCGAAAGCGAAACGCCCGCGCGCGCGCCCTCTGGGCCGGATCAATCCCTGGAATCCCAGACGCAATTCCCTGAAGAACAGGCCATACTTCCTTTAAACGGCGTCCCCGAGGCGCCCGTTTTCAATTTTATTGCCCTTTTGATTACCGCAGGGGCCATCGCTCTGGCCATCGGCATGGCCTTGTGGGCCCTGAGACTGAATCGCAATGTACGCGCGGTAACATCGGGATGGCGCACGCGGTTTGCCGTATTGGAAGCAAAGCTTGATCGCGCTGAAACCATCTTCAACGCACAGCCTGACCTGGTGCTGGTTTGGGATGAAGACCAGGAACAACCCACAAGCGGTTTTGGCCGCCCTAAAGTTCTCGGCAATCCGGCCACCTTAAGCACTCTGCTCAGCTATGCCGAAGGCGGCGATGGCGCAACGCCTGTTGAAGGCATT
>JAJFIM010000327.1 GCA_021774995.1 Alphaproteobacteria bacterium
CCAATCCAGACCCCACGCATGCAATAATGCCCGCATGCCACGCGATAAGGTCCGCCGCTTCTTTTGTCATGCCGTCCGCCAAAGCGCGCTGCTGTACAGGCGCCATGATCAGATACACAAAGACGATGGAAACCAGCGCGCTGGTGCCAAAGGGAATGGCCGTGACATCGTCCCGGCCTTCTTCCCGCGCCAGCTTTAGCGCCTGCCAGGCGTAAAAAATATTACCGGCAATCATCCCTATCGCGGCGGCCGGAAGGATGCGGCCATAAAACAGCGTTTCTGAAAACCCGAGAAACCCAACCAGCAGGACGCGCATCAACAACAGATCCAGCAGGATCTGAATGCCGAGGACAAAAAATCCCTCCACGTCGCCGCGCACAAATGGTTTCATAGCAAACAAAATGGTTCTTATGATCAATAGCTTAACTGTGATCACATGGTGTGATCCGTGTCAAGCTTTTGATCAACCAGAAGGCGGCGCCCTAATTCATACGATGACGAAACATCCATGCGGCGCCCGTCAATGTGATGGGTGCAATGAGCGCCATCGGCCATAATTGCGCCGCGACATGTTGCGCGGGCAAGCCCTCAAGGAAAATACCACGCACGATAGTGAGAAAGTACCGCATCGGGTTGATCAATGTGAGATCCTGGATGAGAGGGGGCATGTTCTCAATGGGCGTGGCAAAACCGGACAATATGACGGCGGGCACAATAAACAAAAAAGCGCCCAGAATAGCCTGTTGCTGGGTCCGGGACACTGACGAAATAATGAGGCCCACGCCGACAACCGATAAGAGATAGACGAACAGGCTGATATACAGCAAAACCAAATCGCCCCGCAGCGGCACGTCGAACCAGAGCATGCCAAGAATAATAATCACCGTTCCCTCCACAAGTCCAATAATCAGTGCGGGAATGGATTTTCCCAGTAATATTTCAGCGGGACGCAAGGGGGTGACCAGGAGTTGTTCAAAAGTCCCCACTTCCCGCTCTCTTGCCACCGACAAGGCCGTGACCACAACCGTCACGACCAATGTGAGAAGAGCGACAATCCCCGGCACAAAGAACCAACGGTTTTCCAAATTGGGATTGAACCAGGATCTGACGACCAGACTGGCCGGGGGAGGAACGCCGCCATGCGCGCTCACCCAGGCCCGGCTAAAATCCGAAACCACGCGGCCCGCATATCCCAAAATAATGAGCGCGGTGTTGGATTCGCGCCCATCCACGATCAATTGCACTTTGGCCGACTGTCCCGCCAGAAGTTTAGCCGAGAAATCCTGGCCGATGTGAATAACCAGACTGGCGTCCCGCGGGTTGATGACCTCTGAAATTTGCGTTTCGCGCGTCAAATGACCGATGGTTTCGAAAGTGGGCGAGCCCTCGAACCTGGCAATGAGGTCCCGCGACGCAAGACCACTGTCCTCATTATAAATCGCGATGGCGACATGGTTCACATCATATGACGCGGCGTAGCCAAAGACCAAAAGCTGCAATATAGGCGGACCGATGAGGACGGCGCGGCTCTTCTTGTCTTTCCAGATGGCCAAAAATTCTTTGGCGATCAACGCGTTGATTCTAGCCCACATGGGTCAACATCCCTATTCCAGCCCTTTGCGCGTTTTTGCCCGCGTTAATCCCAAAAAGAAAACGGCCATGAGGCCAAGTGCAAACATGTCCATCAAAACGATGGGCCAGACCACGCCTGTCAAAAACAGCGTTTGAAGCGAAGACACGAAATAGCGCGCAGGAATGGCGTGCGTGATCACCTGAACGACGGCGGGCATGCTTGCGATATCAAAGATAAATCCAGACAGCATGAATGCGGGAAGAAAGGCAATGATGATTGCGACCTGGCCCGCCACAAATTGATTGCGCGCGACGGTCGATATTAATAACCCAACGCCCAAGGACGCCAGCATGAACAAGCTTGAGATTAAAAACAGCACGGCCAGAGACCCGCGAAACGGCACAGCGAACAGCCACACGGCCATGGCCGTTGACAGCGCCATCCCCCCCATCCCCAAAACGAAATAAGGGATCAGTTTACCGAGCAGGATTTCGTTGACCCGAACAGGCGTCACAAGAAGAGCCTCCATCGTGCCCCGCTCCCATTCGCGCGCGATCACCATGGACGTCAGGAGCGTGCCGATGAGCGTCATGATGATGGCGATCAGTCCGGGCACGAGAAAATTCCGGCTTCTGACTTCCGCATTAAACCACACCCGCTGCTCGATTATGACGGGGGGCCCGATGTCCAAACCCCGGCTCAGCGCCGTCAGCGCCAGCCATTTTTGCCAGGCGTTTTCGACATAGCCGCTGATAATCCGCGCCGAGTTCGCATCCGTCCCATTCACGATGACCTGTATCGGCGCCTCTCTGGATGAATTGAGGCGGCGCGCAAAATCCGCGCGCAACACCACCATGCCGCGGACCTCGCCCGCCACCATCATGGCTTGCGCTTGCGCTCTGGAACGCATCATCACGGGTGAAAAGTACGAAGAGTTTGACAACGAACCGGCAAAACTGCTGGCCTCGTTTGTCGGATTTTCAATCACGACCGCCAAGGGCACATGCTTGGCGTCCAGGGTCACGCCATAACCAAAAAGCAGCAAGAGGGCCACCGGCATGACGAAAGCTATTAATATGCTGCTGGGGTCACGCAAGATTTGGCTTGCTTCTTTGCGCATCAAGCCGCGCAAACGCATCCAGCCTGCTTTGCTTCGTTCAGGCGCGGGCGCGTTCATTGCTGATGCTCCAAATCATAGCGCTCAATCAGATCGCTGAAGGCGTCCTCGATGGTGGGGTTGGGGTGGGTCTGGGTCGCGCGTTCCTTTTTGAGATCATCGGGAGAGCCTGACGCGATCAGCTTGCCGCGATAAATAATGGCGATCCGGTCGCAATATTCCACCTCTTCCATAAAATGCGTCGTCACCATAATGGTCACGCCCAGCGCCGCCATCGCGTTGACCTTACGCCAGAATTCCCGTCGCACCAGAGGATCGACGCCGGATGTGGGCTCATCGAGAAAAAGAATGCCCGGTTCATGCATAATGGCGCACGCCATCGCAAGACGTTGTTTGTACCCCAGCGGCAAATCATCGCTGTCCATCTCGGCGTAGGCGTGCAGATTGAACTCGGTGAGTTCCCTCTCGATTATATCTTGTTTGCGCCCGCCGGTCAGACCATAGGCGCTGGCGAAGAATTGCAGATTTTGCAACACGCTCATATTTCGGTAGAGAGAAAATTTTTGCGCCATATAGCCGATCCGGCTGCGCGCCTCGGCCCGCGCGCGTCTGAGATCTATTCCCAATACAAGCGCCTTACCGTCCGATGGAGGCAACAAGCCGCACAGCATTTTGAAAGTCGTGGATTTGCCCGCGCCGTTAGGTCCCAGCAGGCCAAATATTTCGCCCCTTTTGACGCTGAAATCTATTCCATCCACCGCATTAAAATCGCCAAAGCGCCGCACCAAACCTTCGACGCGTATAACGGTTTCATCAGAATCCCACTTGTTTTCATCGCCTGGGCCAGATTTGACCAAAGCGGGAGAACG
>JAJFIM010000328.1 GCA_021774995.1 Alphaproteobacteria bacterium
CAGGATTACGCCGATATGGCGGGCGCCGATGTGATCATCGTGACGGCCGGCGTGCCGCGTAAACCGGGGATGAGCCGCGACGATCTGGTGGAGATCAATCTCAAAGTCATGAAGGCGGTGGGCGAGGGCATTAAAACCCACGCGCCCGACGCCTTTGTCATTTGCATTACAAACCCATTGGACGCCATGGTCTGGGCCTTGCGCGAATTTTCAGGTCTGCCCCATTCCAAAATCGTCGGCATGGCGGGCGTGCTCGATTCGGCGCGCTTTCGCAAATTCCTGGCCGACGAATTCAAAGTTTCAGTAGAAGACGTCACAGCCTTTGTGCTGGGCGGCCACGGCGACACCATGGTGCCCTTGCTGCGCTATTCCGCTGTGGCGGGCATCCCCGTGCCCGATCTCATTAAGATGGGCTGGAGCACGCAAGACAAACTGGACGCGATTGTTCAGCGCACGCGCGATGGCGGCGCCGAGATCGTCGGCCTGCTGAAAACAGGTTCCGCTTTTTACGCGCCCGCAACGGCCGCCATTGAAATGGCGGAGAGTTATCTCAAAGACAAAAAGCGCCTTGTTCCGTGTGCAGCGCATCTCACCGGCCAATACGGCGTTGACGATCTTTATGTCGGCGTGCCGGTGATCATCGGCGCGGGCGGGGTTGAGAGCATTGTCGAGATCAACATGGACGCGGACGAGCAGGCCATGTTCGACAAATCCGTTGATGCGGTTAAAGGCCTTCTGGACATGTGCAAGCGCATCGACCCCAGCCTGGGATAGGGGGTGTTTTACCTCTTCCGGGATGTTTATCTCGTAGTTTGCTTAGATTTTAAGAATTTAAATTAACGAATCAGGGGTTTTGTTAAATTACCCCCTTGTAAAGTCATGGTCGTTACTTTAAAAACACCTAATTAAACAAATCATCTGTTTTGTTTAATTAAAATAGTTGAATCAGCTATTGGACATACAAGTTGAGCGTGCTGGACCGGATCGGCGATTATGTGACGTGCGCAGTGGCGGGGGCCCGCTATGAAGCCTATGTGCCCAAGCCCCTTCCGCCCGACCCGCCTTTGGATACGGCCTCTCTCTACAGCCTGATCGATCAGGCCAATGCGGCAATCGGACGTTTGGATGGAACCACGCGCGTTCTCCCGAACACGTCTCTCTTCCTTTATATTTACATCCGGAAAGAAGCGGTTTTATCTTCACAGATTGAGGGAACTCAATCTTCTCTTTCCGACCTCCTTCTCTTTGAGACAAATGAGGCGCCGGGCGTTCCTCTCGATGATGTCATTGAGGTTTCAAATTATGTTGCGGCGATGGAGCATGGGCTGCAACGCATAGAAGATGGTTTTCCCCTTTCGCTCCGGCTGCTGCGCGAGATTCACAAAATTCTCATGACCAGAGGCCGTGGAGGCAATAAAGAACCGGGCGAATTTCGTCGTTCGCAAAATTGGATTGGGGGAACGCGGCCCGGTAACGCAAAATTCGTACCGCCTCCTCCGGAAAGATTGATGGAGGTTTTGGACCCTTTCGAAAAATTTCTTCATGACGAAGAAACGAAACTTCCTCTTTTGGTTAAAGCCGCTCTGTTGCATGTGCAATTTGAAACAATTCACCCATTTCTTGATGGAAACGGTCGGCTGGGCCGTCTTCTCATTACTTTCCTTCTCTGCACGGAGGGTATGCTGGAGAAGCCTTTGCTTTATTTGAGTCTGTTCTTTAAAGCCAATCAAAATGCATATTATGACCACCTTCAGTTGGTCAGGGAAACCGGTGATTGGGAGGAATGGATTGCCTTTTTTCTGACGGGCGTGATTAAAACAGCAGATCAGGCCATCGAGACTGCTAACGGGATCATGCAGCTTTTCGACGCCGATAGACAAAAAATTGAACAAATGAGTAAATCGTCCAGTACGGCGCTTCGCATTCACTATGCATTTCAACTAAGGCCGATCGGCACGGCGCGTCAGATCCACGAAGAGCACAATATTTCGATGCCGGCAATTAACAATGCGCTTAAGAAACTCGAAAGCCGGGGAATCATTAAAGAGATAACGGGAAAAAGGCGCTACCGTATCTATGCATACGCGGCGTATATGCGGTTGCTCAATCAGGGAATTGAACCTTTGTCCTCGTAATATCTGGATATAAGCGCACCCCTCACGCGGCCTGGCGGTTCTGGTCACGCCCTATCACATCTCACTGTTTTGCCCCCATTTCCCGCTTGCGCGGGGCTTTTGCGGTGCTATAAGGCGCTAAGGGGCCATATGGTTAATGGCCGGGTAACCAAATTCGGGTTTACTGCATCTATGAAATGCAACCAATGAAGGGTGTGAGACAGTCCTCATGAATATCCATGAATATCAGGCGAAAGCCGTGTTGAAAGAATTTGGCGTCCCTGTGCCCGATGGCCATGCGGCGTTCAGCGTCGATGAAGCGGTGGCGGCGGCGACCAAGCTTGGCGGCCCGGTATGGGTGGTCAAAGCCCAGATCCATGCGGGCGGCAGAGGCAAAGGGGGCGGCGTCAAGGTGGTGAAAAGCCTGGACGACGTGCGCGCGCAGGCTGAAGCTATATTGGGCATGACCCTCATAACCCACCAGACCGGGCCCGCGGGCAAAAAAGTCGGCCGCATCTATATCGAAGACGGCTCGGATATCGCGCGGGAGCTTTATCTCTCATGCCTGGTGGACCGGGCGACCAGCCGCGTCGCCTTTATCGTCTCCACCGAAGGGGGCATGAACATCGAAGAAGTGGCGGCGCAAACGCCGGAAAAAATCCTCACCCTGACCATCGATCCCGCCACTGGCATTATGGCGCATCACGGGCGCTCTATTGCCTTTGGGCTGGGATTGGAGGGCGCGCAAGTCAAGCAATGCGTGGCGCTGATCGGCAATCTCTATAAGGCCGTTCTTGCAACGGATATGAGCCTGCTGGAGATCAACCCGCTGGTGGTGACGAAAGGCGGCGATCTCATTTGTCTCGACGCCAAAGTGAATTTTGATTCCAACGCGCTTTATCGCCATAAGGAATTGCTGGATCTGCGAGACGAAACGGAAGAAGACCCGGCGGAAATCGAAGCGTCGAAACACGACCTCAATTATATCAAACTCGACGGCGCCATCGGCTGCATGGTCAACGGCGCCGGTCTCGCCATGGCCACCATGGACATCATCAAGCTCTATGGATCGGCGCCAGCCAACTTTCTCGATGTCGGCGGCGGGGCCAGCAAAGAGCAGATCACCCACGCTTTCAAGATCATAACATCAGATGAGAATGTCGAGGGAATTTTGATCAATATTTTCGGCGGCATCATGCGCTGCGACATTATCGCCGAGGGCGTGGTGGCGGCGGCGCGGGAGCTTGAGCTTAGCGTGCCCCTCGTGGTGCGGCTGGCGGGCACCAATGTGGAACTGGGCAAAAAGATTCTTTCCGATTCGGGCCTTGCGATCATCCCGGCGGACGATCTGGATGATGCGGCGGAGAAAATCGTAAAAGCCGTGAAGGAGGCCGCATAATGTCTGTACTCATTGACGAAAACACTAAAGTCATCACGCAAGGCTTCACCGGCAATCAGGGCACGTTCCATTCCGAACAGGCCATTGCTTACGGCACGAAAGTCGTTGGGGGCACGTCTCCGGGCAAAGGCGGCGCCACGCATCTTGGCCTGCCGGTCTTTGATACGGTGAGCCAAGCCGTTGCTGCGACCGGCGCCACGGCGAGCGCGATTTATGTGCCGCCCCCTTTTGCGGCGGACGCCATCTGCGAAGCGATTGACGCCGGGATTGAGCTTGTGGTGTGCATCACGGAAGGCATACCGGTGCTGGATATGGTCAAGGTCAAACGATCTTTATCAGGATCCGCCACGCGCCTTGTGGGGCCTAATTGCCCCGGCGTCATTACGCCGGACGCGTGCAAGATCGGCATCATGCCGGGACATATTCACCGGCGCGGGTCGGTTGGCATCGTGTCGCGCTCTGGCACGCTCACGTATGAAGCCGTTGCTCAAACCACCGCCGTGGGTCTGGGGCAGTCAACCTGTATCGGCATTGGCGGCGATCCGGTGAACGGCACCAATTTCATCGATTGTCTCGACATGTTTTTGGGCGACCCTGAAACCGAATCCATTGTCATGATCGGCGAGATCGGCGGCAGCGCTGAAGAGGAAGCGGCTGAATTTCTCACCGCCTCCAAGATTAAAAAGCCTGTAGTCGGATTTATCGCAGGTGTGACGGCGCCTCCCGGACGGCGCATGGGTCATGCGGGCGCCATCATTTCGGGCGGCAAGGGGGGCGCGGAAGACAAAATGGAAGCCATGCGCAGCGCCGATATCACAGTTGCCCGCTCGCCAGCAGCTCTGGGGTCAACTTTGGTGGACGTTCTCAAAAGCTGATGGCTTTTAAGGGTTTAGTTAAGGGCTCCTGTGCCATTCTGGCCCTTAGCGGAGGAAACGCCATAACGAGGAGGGGATGCTGATAAGAAGCATTCCGATTATTCTTGATGCCAAAAACACAAGCGCCCAGCGGCGCCAATGCGCCGGCCACAACCAGGGAATTTGAAGAAACCAGTTTTCTTTATGGCGCTAACGCACCCTTTATTGAGGAATTGCACGCGCGGTATGCGCGCGATCCATCCAGCGTCGATCCCGAATGGGCCGCCTTTTTTGACGATCTTCAGGATGACGGTTCCGCCGCCGGGAGCTCGCCGCGCGGCGCGTCATGGGCGCGCGCCGATTGGCCTGTGCCGGTCAATGGCGAATTAACAAGCGCGCTTGACGGCAATTGGCGGGCGCAAGAGGTTGCGGCGAAAATTCAAGACCGCTCTCCAAACGCCGATCCGGAAGACACCCGCGCCGCCACGCTCGATTCCATCCGGGCCATTATGATGATCCGGGCCTACCGCATCAGGGGCCATTTGATCGCCGATCTCGATCCGTTGAAACTTGATCCGCCCGCTTCCCACCCCGAGCTTGATTATCGTTCATATGGATTCACGGAGGCCGATTTTGATCGGCCCATCTTTATCGATTTTGTACTGGGACTGGAAACGGCGTCTTTACGCGAAATCCTTGAAATTCTGAAGCGCACTTATTGTTCGACGCTCGGCGTCCAGTTCATGCACATTGCCGATCCGGAGGAAAAAGCGTGGATTCAGGAACGCATTGAAGGGGCCGACAAAGAAATCAAATTCACCCCGGAAGGCAAAAAAGCGATCCTCAACAAGTTGATCGAGACGGAAGGGTTTGAGAAGTTTCTGCACGTCAAATATACCGGCACCAAGCGCTTTGGCCTTGACGGCGGCGAATCTTTATTGCCCGCTCTGGAACAGATCATCAAACGCGGCGGTAATCTGGGCGTTGAGGAGATCGTTTTCGGCATGCCCCATCGCGGACGGTTGAATGTGCTCTCGGCGGTGATGGCCAAACCCTATCAGGCGATCTTCAATGAGTTTAAAGGCGGCTCCTCCCACCCCCAGGATATCGACGGTTCGGGCGATGTGAAATATCATTTGGGCGCGTCTTCGGACCGCGAGTTTGACGGCAATAAAGTGCATCTGTCGC
>JAJFIM010000329.1 GCA_021774995.1 Alphaproteobacteria bacterium
TCCACAAGAAGATGCTGCATATCCATTAAGGATGTTGGATAAGAATTTCGCGGGACTTTGGTTAACTGACGCAACTGACTACCGCCTGATTTTGGCATTCCCACACCATTTTTAGATGCTTTGCAGCTAGTATGGTCATCAAGAGTAAAATATTTCCTAATCGATCAAGTTACGGAAAGGCTATTGCCGTCAGGTAAGAACTGATAAACTGGGCGTGAAGACCCTTAGGATATGAGCTGCGTATAAGAGGATCATTCGTGCGACGACGAAAAAATATTGGTGAAAAGGGCGATCAAAGTGCAAGTCAGGGTCTTAGTCCTCGTTCCGTAACTGGTGGAGGCAAATTTGCTCCGCCTCATCTTCTACGGCGTAAGGTAGGGCGTTGGCGGCATACCTATGCCGCTCTTGACCTTGGCTCCAATAATTGCCGTCTGCTTGTGGCTAAACCCTCGCGGAACGGGTTTCGCGTGGTGGATGCGTTCTCACGTAACGTGCGGCTGGGTGAAGGCGTTGAACAGACGGGGTATCTGTCGCTAGGCGCCATGGACCGGGCGGTAGACGCGCTTAAGATCTGCGCGCGCAAAATCGAGCGCCGACAAGTAACGCGCACCCGCGCCATCGCGACGCAAGCGTGCCGGCTGGCGGGAAATGGCGCCCAGTTTATTGCCCGCGTTCAGGCTGAGACCGGATTGTCACTTGATATTATACCGGCCGATGAGGAGGCTGGATTAGCCGTGACCGGCTGCGCCTCATTGGTGGACCGGTCATGCGATTCCGTTTTGATATTTGATATTGGGGGAGGGAGCACGGAGCTCGTCTGGTTAGACCTGCGGCGCGATGATGAATTTTGCAAAGTAAGTCAAGGGAAGGGCGCCATGCAGGCTTGGGCGTCACTCCCCTTTGGGGTGAGCAATTTAACTGAAATCTATGGCGCAGACGCCATTACGCCTGCGATCTATGAAGAGATGGTGAATGAGGTGGCCGAATCCCTGATGGTGTTTGATGAGGCGGAAATCTTAAGGCCCGTTTTTGAAGAAGGGCGCGCGCATATGCTGGGCACTTCGGGTACAGTGACGACTATGGCTGGCGTGTATCTAGGACTTGATCGCTATGATCGCGCGCGCGTTGACGGCGCTTGGATTGATGTTTCATGTCTAAGAGAAGTTTCCCAAAAGCTGGCGTCTATGGATTTTAACGAGCGTAAGGCGGAACCCTGTATTGGAGAAGATCGGGCTGACCTGGTTATTGCCGGATGCGCTATCTTTGAGGCCATCACCCGCGTCTGGCCGTGTCAACGCATGCGTGTAGCGGATCGGGGATTGAGGGAAGGAATGCTTTTGTCGCTCATGGATAAAGCCGACAAAGAGCACCGTTCCCGGAGACGGGGAAAGCGAAAAAGCAAAAGCCGCAAAATCACGCCTTCCATGAAAGCGTGATTTTCATGTCTGATAAAAAAAGATCAAATGACCGTACGCGCGGCAGAGTCGATCAGTCACATGCTGGCCGCGATGAAATTAGTCAAGACTCTCGCGGCGCCCGCTTGCTCAAGAAAAAGGTTAAATCTGCGCGAGGCCGTACAACATCCTCTACCAGATGGCTTGAGCGTCAACTGAATGACCCCTATGTCGAGGCGGCAAAAAAAGCGGGGTATCGCTCCCGTGCGGCCTTTAAACTTATTGAACTGGATGATCGGTTTCATTTTCTCTTTTCCGGCGCCCGCGTTGTTGATCTGGGCGCCGCGCCCGGTGGATGGTCGCAAATTGCCGCTGAGCGCACATCAGGAAAGTCCGCAGCGAAGAAAGAATCTTCTCATGTATTAGCGGTTGATATTCAGGATATGGAAACCATAGCCGGTGTGAATTTTCTCAAGCTTGATTTTTTGGATACCCAGACGCCGGAGCAAGTTGAGCGTTCTCTTGGCGGAAAAGTCGACGTGGTTCTTTCTGACATGGCGGCGCCTGCTACGGGGCATAAGCAAACTGACCATATGCGAATCATCGCTTTATGCGAGGCGGCGCTGGATTTTGCCGGTCACGTCTTGCGCCCGGGGGGGAGCTTTGTGGCTAAAGTTCTCCAAGGAGGCACGGAGCGCGATTTACTGATGATGATGAAAAAAAGCTTCTCATCCGTCCGGCACGCAAAGCCTAAGGCCAGCCGGGCGGAATCAGCCGAAATTTACGTGGTGGCGCAGGGTTTTAAGGGGCCTGCGGCGTAAAATACGACGATTCATTTTTGTAAAAATTTCATCCTCAGTCTTTGCCCGCCTGACAAGCTATGCTAGACATCGCCACCGCGTGCCTAAGGTTTCGCTTCGCGCAGGCGGCGTGAAGGAGGTGAGCCTTGGAAGTCAGTGAATACCTTGCATTTGATGATGTTCTGATCAAACCGAAGGCTTCGGATATTCTCCCTGGTCAGGTTGACACCATGTGCCGTCTAACCTCCTCCGTGGAGCTGGGTATTCCCATCATTTCCGCCGCTATGGACACGGTCACCGAAGCGCCCCTGGCGATCGCCATGGCGCAGTCGGGGGGAATGGGGGTCTTGCACAGGAATATGACCCCCGATGAACAGGCCGAGGAAGTCCTGAAGGTCAAACGCTACGAATCGGGCATGGTGGTGAACCCGGTCGTGATGAATCCCGCGCAGACGCTGGCAAACGCCCTTGATATTATGGAGCGTCATAGAATATCGGGAATCCCGATTGTCGATTCGCCGAACGGTTCAAAAAAAATGGGGCGCCTTGTCGGTATCTTGACGAATAGAGATGTGCGGTTCGCCTCTAATCCGGACCAGCCCGTATCAGAATTGATGACGCGCGACCTGGTCACCGTGAAAGGCGCCGTCACAAGAGAAGAAGCGCAGAAACTGCTCCATCAACATCGGATTGAGCGGCTTCTTGTTGTTGACGACGATCATTGCTGCATTGGTTTGATCACCGTTAAAGACATGGAAAAATCTGAGCGCCATCCTAACGCCTGCAAGGATGATCGGGGACGCCTGCGCGTGGCGGCGGCAACGACGGTCGGAGACGCAGGCTTTGAGCGCGCATCCATATTGGTTGAGTCGGGCGTGGATCTCATTGTTGTCGATACGGCGCATGGCCATTCCTCCCGCGTTATTGAAACTGTCGAGCGGATTAAAAGAGAATTTAGTCATGCACAGATAATGGCGGGCAATATAGCCACGGCTGATGCGGCGCGCGCCTTGATTGATGCGGGCGCCAATGCCGTTAAAGTCGGGATAGGACCCGGATCTATATGCACAACCCGAATCGTCGCCGGTGTGGGCGTACCACAATTATCCGCCATTTTGGATGTCATCTCTGTGACAAGGGATGCTGGGATCCCGGTGATCGCAGATGGCGGCATTAAATATTCAGGCGATGTCGCGAAAGCCATTGCGGCGGGCGCAGACTGCGTGATGATCGGATCACTCTTTGCGGGCACGGAAGAGAGCCCTGGTGAGGTTTTCCTCTATCAAGGGCGCTCTTATAAATCTTATCGGGGTATGGGGTCCGTGGGCGCGATGGCGCGTGGGTCAGCTGACCGCTATTTTCAACAAGACATCACCGACACATTGAAACTGGTGCCCGAAGGCCTTGAGGGTAAAGTGCCCTATAACGGGCCGATCAATACCCTCG
>JAJFIM010000330.1 GCA_021774995.1 Alphaproteobacteria bacterium
TGACTGAGAAACTCGGTGACGGGTGCAAATTCAAGCCCCTCTTCTTCCGCCGCTTCCGTGACCGCCCGCGCCAGGGGGTGTTCGCTGGCGTTTTGCACCGAGGCGACAAGGCGCAGCATTTCGTTTTCGGGCATGCGGAGACTGTGCATGGCGATAATTTTTGGTTTGCCCTCGGTCAGCGTGCCGGTTTTATCGAAGATCACCGCGTTGATCCGGTGCGCGCGTTCCAGGGATTCTATGTCCTTGATGAGAATGCCCGCCCGCGCCGCTGCGCCGGTGCCGGTCACGATGGCGGTGGGGGTCGCGAGACCAAGCGCGCAGGGGCACGCGATCACCAAGACCGAAACCGCGGCGATCAGCGCCGGTTCAAATTCTCCGCCTATAAACATCCAGACGCCGAAGGTGGCGAGCGCAAGGCCGACCACGATGGGAACAAAAATTTCACTGATGCGATCGACCAGACGCTGCACCGGCGCTTTGCCTGATTGGGCGTTTTCCACAAGGCGGATGATTTTCGACAAGGTGGAATCTTCGCCCACCGCCGTTGCCGCAACTTTCAGGAGCCCCGTGCCGTTGATGGCGCCGCCGGTGACGTGATCGCCGGGGGTTTTCAGGACGGGCAGGCTCTCGCCGGTGATCAGCGCTTCGTCGAGCTCGCTGGACCCGTGCGCCACTTCGCCGTCCACTGGCACGCGTTCGCCGGGGCGTATAATGACGATATCGCCCGCCGCAACCTCCGACACCGGCACTTCGATCTCCGCGCCGCCGCGCTCCACCCGGGCGCGCTCAGGGCGCAAATCCATCAATTGGCGGATGGCGGCTGTGGTGCCGCGTTTGGCGCGGGCTTCCAGATATTTACCCATCAGCACCAGGGTCATGATGACGGCGGCCGCTTCAAAATAAAGTTGTCCTTGCGCCGCTGCGCCCAGCGTCGCCATGAGATAAAGGCTGTAGAGAAAGGCTGCGCTGGTGCCCATGACCACGAGAACGTCCATATTGCCGGCGCCGGCGCGCAAGGATTTATACGCGCCTTCGTAAAAACGCTTGCCGACGAAAATTTGAACCGGAGCGGCGAAGAGCAATTCCTGCCAGGGGGTCAAGTGAAACCCAACACCTGTCCAATGCGAGATCATCTGCGCCACAAGAGGCGCCGTCAGCACGGCGGAGGCAATGAGAATATAAAGAGTGTGCTGCAAATCTTTTTTGGCTTTTTGATCATGTTCGGCGTCCGCTTCGGCCTGCGATTCGGCCTCTGACGTGATGCGCGCCTCAAAGCCGGTCCGCGCGACGGCTTCCGCCAATTTGGGCAGGTCTATAGCGCCCGGCAGGGCTTCGACATCGGCGCGCTCCAGGGCAAAGTTCACATTTGCGGATGTCACGCCGGGAACCTTGTTCAGGGCTTTTTCCAGCCGCGCCGCGCACGCCGCGCAGGTCATGCCGTCAACGCCAAAAGAAAAGTGCCTTTGCGGTACGTCAAAGCCGGTCTCTTTCACGGCCTGGGCGATATCGATCACACCGATTTGAGACGCGTCAAATTCAATATGGGCGCGCTCTATGGCAAAATTTACGGAAGCTTTGGCAATTCCCGGCCGTTTTGACAGGGCTTTTTCCAGCCGCGCCGAACAGGCGGCGCAGGTCATGCCTTCAATGGGGAAATCCACGACATCCAAAGCGCTGTCGGGGCCGGCGGTGTCCAAATCTTGTGTTTCAGCAACGCTCATGGGGGTTTCTCGCCTTTTAGCGCCAATGTTGAGGCGCGGGGATTACTTAGTATGGTCCATATAGAGGTTCCAGTCACTGGAACTTCAAGGGGTAAAATTTCCCGCCCTTGTGCGAATCACCGGGTTTGTTTAGGCCAGACATGATTTTACGCGTACAAATGAGAGAAAACAGGGCGATATGACCGCAAAAGCCAGAGATTACGAAAAACTCTATCGACGCTTCGGAGCGTCGATATCGGACACATATGATTGCGGCCGCATGTGCGCCCCGCTGAATGGCGGCGAGCCTGTGTGCTGCACCACCGGCCACGCCGTGCCGATCGTGACTAATCAAGAATGGAAGCTGCTGAAAAAACGCAGTGATTTATGGTCGAAGTTCACGCCCTACGATGCGGCGACGCGCGCTATCGTGGACGACTTGCCGGACAATTGCCGCGCGGTGGAATGCAAAGGCGCTGCCGCATGCGAGCGGCAAAACAGGTCTCTGGCGTGCCGGGCTTTTCCGTTCTTTCCTTATTTCACGAAAGAAAAAGAATTGGTGGGGATGGCGTATTACTGGCTGTTTGAAGACCGCTGCTGGGTGATCTCCAATCTTCACATTGTGGAACAGGCTTATATCGAAGAATTTATTGCGTCTTATGAATATCTTTTCAGTAAGGACGAAGATGAATTGGAAGCATTTTTGGAGCAATCCGTCAGCGCGCGGCGCGTTTTTTCGCGCTGGAACAGACCAATCCCCTTGATCGGGCGGGACGGTGGGTATTTCAAAGTCTTGCCAAAGTCCGGCGGCAAAATCTCTCCCGCAAAAGTTTCTGAGTTCAAGCCGTTGGGGCCATTTGTTTCCAACAAAGCCTACCGTGATGAGATAGAAATTGAAGGCGGCGACCCAAAAGGCAAAACCCTGAAACCCGATTGGTCCATTAAAGACTGGTGGAATCACGATTGATGAATTTCATGTTTCCCGGCCTTCGCCCCTCACCCCGGCGGCAGACGGCGCCAGGGCACAAGGATGGGATGATCGTCGTCGCCTGCGCGGAAGGGTTCGATGTTGTAAACATCCCTTAAATTCTCATCTGTCAGAACATCGCGGCTTGGCCCTTTGGCGACGACCTTCCCCTCATGCATCAGAACCAATTGATGGCAGAACCGCGCGGCCAGCGTGAGGTCATGCGTGACGACGATGATGGTGGCGCCGCCCTCGGCCAGATCGCGCAGCAGAGTCATGATTTGCAATTGGTGGTAGGGGTCTAGCGCGGCGACAGGCTCATCCACCATCAAAAAGTCCGCGCCCTGGCTCAGCGCGCGCGCCAGCATCACGCGGGCCCGCTCGCCGCCGGACAATGTGAGAATATTCCGCTCCGCGAATCTTTGCGTATCGGTTTGTTTCATCACGCTGCGGATGATCTCAATGTCGCCGCGCGAAGGGCGCCGGAAAGCCGAGAAGTGAGGCAACCGCCCCAGCGCGACCACCCGCAAAGCGCTCAGGGGCCAGTGTACTTCATGCCCTTGCGGCATATAAGCGAGGCGCCGGGCAAGGCGGCGCCGGGGAATATCGGCAATATTTTCATTATCCAAAAATACATCGCCAGAAAAGGGAATGAGATTGGCGATGGCGCGCAGAAGCGTTGTTTTGCCCGCGCCGTTTGGGCCGATGAGCCCAACGAGTGCGCCCGCGCCGAGCGTGAAGGACGCGTCAGAGACGGCCTTTGCGCCATTAAATTGCACGCTCGTATGTTCAACGCGCAAAATGCTCATGTCATCTCTTTCCTCAGGCTCATAATGAGATAAAGGAAAAACGGCGCGCCGATGAGCGCTGTGATGACGCCGATTTTCAGTTCGATATCGGGTGAGATCAAACGCACGATAATGTCGGCACATGTCAGCAACACGGCGCCGCCCAGCGCGCTGGGCAAAATAAGGCGGCTGGGCTGATAGCCAACAAAAGGGCGCAGGAGATGGGGCACGACAAGGCCAACAAAACCGATGGCGCCGGTGACCGCCACCGCGGCCCCGACCGCCAGGCCGCACCCTAAAATGATGCGCAGCTTTAACCAGTTGAGATCAAACCCGAGGCTGACGGCCGTATCTTCGCCCAATGTGAGGGCGTCGAGGGCTTTGCCCGCCGAGAACAAAAGAGCCCACCCAATAATAATAAAGGGAAGCGCAAAGGCGATATGCGGCAGGCTTCGGTCCACCAAAGACCCCATCAGCCAAAAGACGATCTCTAAGGCGGCGTAGGGGTTGGGTGAAAAATTAAGGGCGAGAGAGGTCATGGCGGCGGCAAAGCCGTTAATGGCGACGCCCGCAAGGATGAGCGTGGCGACGCTGGGGTTTTTGCCCGCGAGAAGATAAAGGAAGCCGAGCGCGCTCAGCGCCCCGATCATGCCGCCGGTGGAGATGGCCAGAACGCCGCCCCCCGCCAGACCGAAATAGAACACCGCCACAGCGCCAAAGGCCGCCCCGCCCGATACGCCAATCACGCCGGGTTCGGCCAGGGGATTGCGCAGCAGACTTTGCAGCGCCGCCCCGCTGAGGCCCAATGTGGCGCCGGTGAGGAGGCCCAGTAGAGTGCGCGGCAAGCGGATGTCCAGCAGGATCAAGCGGGCGAGATCAGGATCGTTTTGATAAAGAGCGTAGAGATCAAAAAAGCCGGACCGGCGCGGCCCAATGAAAAAAAGTGAAAAAAGCGTAAGTAACGCTAAAACGGCGAAAAGCGCCGCCATGGCCGGCCAGAGCCGCCGTGGAGAGAGGCGCGCTTCTATATCGTCCACGCCGTCAAGTCCGAGATCCGTCATGGGGCGCCTTGCGCGCCTGGCGCGCTTATGCTTTGCGTGATGCGCCGCAAAGCCTCTCCCAGATAGGGCGTTTCGCATCCCAGATAAGACCAGGGAACATCCACCGCGTGGCGTTCTTTGAGATAGCGCCGTAGCGCCGGGTGGTCCAGCCACGCGCTTGAAAGAGATTGGTTGGCCCGGTCCGTTTTGCTCAACACAATCACATCAGGCTTGACGCGCAGAATCGTTTCCAGGCTTACGTTCCGCACGGCGCCGATTCCCATATCCGTTGCGCTGTTGCGCACACCCGCTTGCGTAAGAAGGTCGCCCGCCAGTGTATGGGCGCCATGGGTGAGGCCGCCCGCCGCCAATATAAGAACGGAGACGTCGCGCGGGAGATCCATAGATAAGGCCTGGTCCAGGCGTCTGTCCAATTCCGCGATGAGATCCTCGCCCCGCTGTGGGACGCCGATGGCGCGGGCGGCTAAACGAATATTGCGCCGCGCGTCTTCCAGATTTTCCGGGAAGGGAATTTCGACCACGTTGTACCCAAGGCGCTTAAGCAGAAGATTGGTGAAAGACGTGGTGAATGCGCCCGATAAAATGAGGTCCGGATTGAGCAGGATGATCTGCTCCGCCTGGCCGCTGTTTAATTCTATCCCGTCAATTTGGTCCGCGATAAGGGACTGGCCTGGGTCGGCGGAAGAAAACGTCACCGAGAGAATATGATTCCGATCCGCCAATTGCAGCGCCAGATGATCCGTGCACATATTTATGGAGACGATGCGGTGCGGCCTTGGGGCGCCGTCGCGGGCCGCGCGCGCGCTTTCCAAGCCACCGGCGGCTAAAATCAGGCTGATCGCGCCGATTAGAAAAAAGATGCGGGAGGCGTATATGTCAAAACCTATTGTCAGTCTGAGCGCCTCCCACGATAAGAGAATTTTAAGAGCCGAAGGAAATCCGAATTCCGCCAAAGGCTGCGATGCCCTGCGCACGGAAACCTATGATTTCCTCGTAGTTTTCATCAGCCAAATTTTCGCCTCGCGCAAAAAGCGACACCGATTCCGTCACCTTATAAGATCCCGCCAGACTGACAAGCGTAAAGCTTTTCAGATTGACGCGCATGACCGGAAAGGTGAAAAGATCGTCCTGCATTTTGCCGTTGTAATCCACATTGAGATTGAGATTGGCGCGGTCTTCAAGAAGGCTCAGATTGGCGTTGAAACTCGCTGCATGCCGGGGGCGGCGGATTTCCCGAACGCCCGCCTCTTTTGACTCAATGTAGGAGTAAGAGCCGGTGAGGGAGAGAGAGGGCAGCGGGTTTGCCGTGGCCGATACTTCCACGCCGCGGCGTTTGCTTCTTGTCGTGCGGTTGCCTGGCGTGCTCATGAACGAGGGAAGAAAGGCGGTAAAAACCTCGTCTTCCAACTCTGTATCAAAATACGTTACGTCGAGGCTGAACGCGTCTTCCATCACCTTTTTCTCGACGCCGATTTCCCAGCCGGATGATTTTTCCGGCTTGAGGTCTGGATTGCCGATGAAAGATCCCGGAAAAAATCCAAACAGCTCAGTGAAGGAGGGGTTTTTGACGCCATTCCCGATGCGTCCATGCAGGCGCGCGCCGATATTCTCAAAATTGATGGCGCCGCTCACCGAAAATGTCGCGACGTTCTTGAAAAAATCATTATTGTCGCGGCGCAGGGCGAAATTGAGGAAATAGCGATCGTCATAATTGATCCCATATTCCCCCGCAATGCCGATATTGGTGAGATTGCGCTTTTGATCAGCGCCGAAAAAGGAGAAAAATCGGGTTTTGAACTCTTCTCTTTCCGCCTCGACAATGAAGGTGACATGCTGTTGCACGGATTCCATGGCGGGCGCGCCAAAGAAAAGGCTGGTTTCATAAGCGATTTTTTTCTTGTTTCCGTCGCTTGAATTGGCCAGGGCGCCGTCGGAAAAGTTTTTCGACGCGACATCCGTGAGCGCGGCGCTGATTTCATGGCGCCACTTGCCTTCCCATAGGCTGAATTTGCCAAAGACGCGCGCATAAAATTCCTCAGTGTCGGATGCGCGGTTCGCATCATCCAGAAAGCCGTTAAAATCCGTGTCGGCGTCAAATTGTTTGGAACTGTCGACATAGCGAATGACGGCGCCCATATCAACGCGTTCTAAGGGTGAAAAAGTCCCTTTGAAATGCACGGCGGCGCTGTCATAGCCGTCTTTCCCGGCGCCTGTGCGGGCGATATTGGCGCCGTTCGTATCAAGATAATTTCCCGATAAGGAATAGCTGTAAAGAGCGCCGCCGCCGTTTAAATTGGCGTTGAAAGATTTCGTGTCAAGGGAGCCGTATTCGGCGCTGGCGCTCAATACAGGCGCGCGTTCGCCTTGTTTGGTGATGATATTGATCACCCCGCCAATGGCGTCCGCGCCCCACAGCGCGCTTTGCTCGCCGCGCAGCACTTCGATGCGCTCTATCGCGCCGGGTGATAGATTGGCGAAATCAAATTCGCCGCGCGCCGGATCCGTAGCTTCGACGCCGTCGATCAAGACCAGCACTTGATTGGCTTCTGCGCCGCGCAGGCGTATTTGCGTGAACGCCCCGAAACTGCCGCTTCTGTTTACCGCCGCACCGGGTATGGAGCGCAGTAAATCGGATGCGAACTGGACGCGCCGTTTATCGATCTGATCGGCGGTGATGACCGAAATGGACGAGCCCACCCCATGGGCGGGCAGGGGGGTGCGCGACGCGGTGACCACCATGTCCTCTGAATTGGATTGTTGATCCGCGGCGCGGGGCGCGCCGGAGATGAGAAGGGAACCGGTGAGCGCGAGCGTGAATTTATAAAAAAGTGTCATGTGACGTCTCCAAACCAAAATAAAATGATGGAATGGAGAACCGGCGCGCGCGACGCGCGGGGGGGGGGATTTCGATACAATGGAGCCATTGTTGAACAGACCACCCCCAGCGCAAAACCCTTGCCTCACCAAACCATCGGTGATTTAAGCGTCGCCACTACGGTAGTGATCGCACCAAAGACAAAAATCCCGATCCCTGGCTGGGCGACTTGACGGCAGGTTTCCTGGCTTTTGGGTCGAGGTCCGTGACGCGCCTTCCCAAGACATGTTGTGTCTCAGTGGCAAATTTACGCGACAGACTCACCAATTACAGTTGCGGGCACAGCTACAGAATAAATCTTCAGATAGTCAACCTTGGGGCTGAAAACGCCTTGGGTCTAAAACAATGAAGATCGCACTGCATTCCCTTTTAACCTCACGCATATGAGGCACCATCACGGGCCAATCTACGCGATGATAAGCCCGGGCGCAAGCGCTGGCCGTTTGAACCGCTTTAATGGTGATTTAAGATAGGCTATACATCATTCGCGTTGGGGAAAATCAGGGAGAGAAACGAATGATTGTGTTTTGGATTCGCGCGGTGCGCCCTGTCTTGATCGTTCTTAGCGTGACCGTCTGGTCCCTTGCCGCCGCGCAGGCGTCAAGTATTTTTCACCGAGGCACGTTCAGCGATCCGGAAACCCTTGACCCCCATAAAGCCAGCGCCCAATCGGCGGCCCCCATCATTTACGATCTGTTCGAAGGGTTGATGACTTTGGATGGAGGCGGGGAGGTTGTTTTTGGCGCCGCCCATGATTACGCCGTAAGCGAGGACGGCCTTACATATACTTTTTCTCTCCGGGAAGGTCTTCAGTGGTCGGATGGAACGTCGATCACGGCGGAAGATTTTGTGTATTCCAACCGGCGCCTTTTGAAACCGAAAACGGCGGGCCGCTTTGCGTCTTTTTTCTATCCCGTGAAAAACGCCAGAAAAATTAATCGCGGTCAATTGCCCGCTGAAGAGCTGGGCGTGCGGGCGCTTGACGATCTCACCATTGAATATACGCTGGAGGCGCCCAACCCTTCTTTTCCCAAAATCATGACGACCAATCCTGCCGCGCCCGTGCCCCGGCACGTTATCGAAGCCAATGGAAACGCCTGGGTGAGGCCGGAACATATGGTGTCGAATGGCCCCTATATATTGAGTGAGCGCGTGCCGCAGACGTCAATTAAATTGGTGAAAAATTCTAACTATCGCCAGGCTGACCAGGTGCGTATCGACGAGGCCTGGTATCATCCAACGCAAAGTCTGGGCACGTCTTTAAAAAGATACAGAAGCGGCGAACTTGACGTCATCCTCAATTTCCCGCCAAGCCAGATCAACTGGATCACGCAGAATATTCCTGAAGAGCTTCATGTCACGCCTGCTTTGGGCACATATTATCTGCTCATCAATAATGAAAAAGTCCCATATAACGACATCCGCGTGCGCCAGGCGCTTTCCATGGCCATTGACAGGGAAGTGATCACCGAAAAACTGCTGCGGACCGGCGTTGCCCCGGCATACAGTTTTGTGTCGCCGCAATTCGCCAATTACGACGGCATTGATGTGGCGTACCGGCACGCGCCATTTGCCGATCGTCAGCGCGAAGCCCGCCAAATTTTGGAGCAAATGGGGTTCACTGAGGACCAGCCGCTTATTGTTCAGTACAAAAATGACACTCTTGAAGAAAGCCAAAAAATAGCCGTCGCGGTTTCCGGCATGTGGCGTGATATCGGCGTGGAAGTGGATTTAACGAGTTCTGAGTTTCTGGCGGTGATCAGAAAAGTGCGCAGCAAAGATTTTGAAATTGCGCGTTTTGCTTATTTTGCGCCCTATAACGACCCCTTCACTTTCCTATCGCTTTTTCAGACAGGCAATCCAGGAAACCAAGGCCTCTATTCCAACGCTGAATACGATGCGCTGCTTGACGAATCAAAGGTCACGCGCGAGCCGCAGGCCCGTAAGGCGCTGTTTGAAGAGGCCGAACGCATTCTCATGAATGATTATGCGCTGATCCCCTTGTTTTTTTACGTGCGCCGCTATCTTGTGAATCAGCGCGTGCATGGTTGGGTTGACAACGAACGGGGGGTCAATCCCACGCAATATTTGTCGGTCGACCCGGACTGAGGCCTCAATCCTTAAGCGACGCCTTCAAAGATATCTTGCGCGTTGCGCGGTATCTGGCCTTGGTTCAACCGTTCCGCCGCAAGCCTATCCGCGATGCGGTTTGTGGCTTGATTGAGTACGGCGGAGCGATCAAAAATCGCCTCCAGCGTTCGGCGGATGCGGCCGCACTGCGCCAGTGCTTTTTTCTTGTCCCATGCGCCTGATATTTCTTCCGCGATGCTGATAACGCCGCCGGCGTTGATGACGTAGTCAGGCGCATAGAGAATGCCGCGTTTATGCAGGGCGTCGCCGCAGCCTGCGTCTTTCAATTGATTGTTGGCGGCCCCCGCAATGGCGCCGACCTGTAACATCGGAATCGTAGCGTCGTTTAATGCGCCCCCCAGTGCGCAGGGCGCAAAGATGTCTGCGGTTTTTGCAAAAGCTTCCACAGGGTGTGCTTCCCCCGCCCCGAACAGATCTTGAACCCGGCGGACTTTAGTCACATCGATATCGGCAACGATCAATTTTGCGCCCGCCTTCGACAACAGGCGGCACAGCTCAAAACCAACATGGCCAAGTCCGGTGACAATGATTTTAACGCCCTGGAGATCATCGGTTCCAAAGCGTTGGTTGGCGGCGGCTTTGAGACCCAAAAAAACGCCATAAGCGGTGAAAGGCGAAGGGTCGCCACTGCCTCCCATATCTTCCGGCAGGCCAGCGACATTTTTTGTTTCTCGGGCCACATGGCGCATATCTTCCGCACTGACGCCGACGTCTTCGGCTGTGTAATAGAGACCTTTCAGGCTCTCGACGGCGCGGCCAAAAGCTTTGAAAAGCGCGGGCGATTTACCAGTGCTGGAATTGCCGATGATCACAGCCTTGCCGCCGCCCAGATTTAGACCCGCCAGAGCGTTTTTCTGCGTCATGCCTTTCGACAAACGCAGAACATCCGCCAGCGCCTCTTCGTGCGAAGCGTAGGGCCACATCCGGCAGCCGCCAAGGGCCGGGCCTAATGCAGTGTTATGGACGGCGATATAACTGATCAGTCCACTGCCTATATCGCGAAATTTGACGACTTTTTCATAACCCTTTTGATGAATGACTTCCGTTTTCATATTCGTCTCCCTTCAGGCGGCGTTTTGTGCGGGTTGGGGGGCGTTGTACTGATCCCAAAGCGTGAGGGAGGCGGCTTTGGCCGCTTCAAAGTTTCTTGTTTTAATATGGCCAAAGCCCTTCACGCCGTTGGGGAGCTCTGCAATGGCAATGGCAATGCGAAGCCTTTCAGGCGACAGATTGGCGATCAACCGGATGACGTCGCGCTCATAGTCGAGAATGAGTTGTCGCTCCATTCGGCGCTCCGCCAGATAGCCGAAGGGATCAAAACGCGTGCCCCGCAAAAACTTTAATTTGGCGAGTTGTTTGAGGACTGGGAAAACCCAACCGCCAAACGCGCGTTTCACCGGCGCGCCGGTTTCGGGGTTCTTTTTGGCGAGCAGCGGCGGGGCGAGATGTACTTTTAGGCGCGCATTTTTGTCAAAATGCTTGGCAAGGCTACGCTGAAAGCGGCCGTCAGTGTAGAGCCGCGCGACTTCATATTCGTCTTTGTAGGCCAGAACTTTGTAATAAGCGCGCGCCACCGTTTCCGTGAGGGCTATTGAGTCAGGGCTGACCCGGCGTTCAACTTGGGATACTTTGGCGATGAGGTCGCCATAACGCTCCGCATAGGCGGCGTCTTGATAGGAGGCCAGCAATTTCTTGCGATGGGCAATGAGTGCGTCCAGGGTTTCAGGGGTTTGGATTGCGTCCCTTTGCGCGGCGCGTTCAAGAAGCGCGGAATCATGCGCCAGAACCCGGCCCAAGGCCAAGGCGTAAAGGTTCTTTTCAACATCTATGCCGTTAAGTCTGATCGCTTGGATTAACGCCTCCAAACCGATGGGGATGGTTCCGCTTTGCGCCGCGAACCCCAGCAATGCGATATTGGCGTAGAGCGCATTGCCCATGAAGGCGTCGATCACCCGGGTCGCGTCAAGAGCAAGCGTCTCACGGCATGTTTTCTCGATTGCGCCGCGCATGGCGGCGTCATCATAGGCGATGTCGTTATTTTCGACGAAAGCCGCCGTGGGGTTGAGATGCGGATTGAGAATGGCGCGGGTGCGCGTGCGGTCGACAAGTTCAAGGGCGGGTTTTTCCGCGGACACCACCAGGTCGAATCCCAGCAGAAGATCAGCCGATGCGGGCGGCACGCGGGCGCCGTGAATCTGTGCGCCGGAGGGGCTGAGCCGGAGATGCGAGATCACCGCGCCGCCTTTTTGCGCCAATCCCGTGAGGGTCATGGAGGCGGCGGTCTGGTCGTCCAGATGGGCCGCGGTCCCTAAAATTGCGCTGATGGTGGAAATGCCGCTGCCGCCAATGCCCGCCAGCACGATGTTGTAGGGACCGGCGTCGGCAAGCCGAATGCCGTTCGGGTGGGGTGCAGGGAGGTTTTTGAAAGCGGCTTCCACGTCGCGCGCCAGGGCGTCATGCGCGCGCGTGCGCTCATGCGCCGCCACATCGCCTTCGATGGTGACGAAGCTGGGACAGAAACCATCCAGACACGTAAAATCCTTATTGCAAGACGATTGATTGATCCGGCGTTTGCGGCCAAGTTTCGTCTCCACCGGCTCAACGGACAGGCAGTTTGATTTGACGGAGCAATCGCCGCAGCCCTCGCAAACTTCCTCATTGATGAAAACATGTTTTTTAGGGTCGGCCAGGACGCCCTTTTTGCGCCTCCGGCGTTTTTCCGCCGCGCATGTTTGGTCAAAAATCAGAACGCTCACGCCAGGCGCGGCGCGCAGCTCCTTTTGAACCGTCTCGAAGCGGTCCCGGTGGTCGATGCTGACCCCCGGGGCCATGTCGCTGCGCCCATTATAACGGCTTGGCTCCTCGCTCACCACGGCGATGCGCGTCACGCCTTC
>JAJFIM010000034.1 GCA_021774995.1 Alphaproteobacteria bacterium
CCTAAAGCGCGTGAGAAAGAATTGACCGCGGCATGGGCGCTCAGCGCACCGGCTGCGATAACGCCCGATACACCCAAGGTTCCCATATGCGTCACGGCCCAGCTGTTGACTGTCAACCCAACCAACATGGTCATCGTAAACGCGGTCACTATGATATAAAATTGCGGCGTGCGCACAGCCTCACGAAAACGCCACTCAACTTGTGTCTTAAAAACGCGTACGGAACTTTTTTCTTCTTCCGGCTTGGCGTCACTTTGGGCGCCAACCCTCTCGCCGGATTTATCTCTCACCAGGAGAATTGCAAAAAGCATAAGCACGGCGACCGTTCCGGCCATCGCCCACCAGTGTAGACGCCAGGAATCCGCTACCGTGACAATGCTGGTGACAATGAGCGGACCAGCCACACCACCCAAGCCCCCAATGGTCAAATAGGCGCCAATGGCGACTGATCGCTTTTCAGGCATCCAACTTGAAATAATATGAACGCCCGGCACAATGGCGCACAGCGAATACCCTATACCGAGCAAAGCAGTTCCAAAGAAGTATTGTTCAAGGCCTGCGGTAAGGGCGAGAAAAACGAAACCAACCGTCATCAACGCCCCCCCTATTGCAAAGGTGGGCGCAATGCCAAATTTCTTGATCGTCCAGGCCGGCGCCGCTCCAAAAAGACCGACCATCAACGCCAGAAGCGAGAAACCGAACCCGGCCTCAGACCAGTTCCAGGATAACTCTTCAATCATGAAGGGAAGGACCACGCCAAATGACGTGAAAGTTGATCCGGTGATAAAGAAGAAAAAAGCGCTGACCAGTGAAAACTGTATCCATCCCCGCTGTGCGACAGTGATCATCCCAGTGTGTTCCCCATAAGCACCAGAGAGGGTACATTTTCGCCCATGCGCGTTTCGACTGACGAAATACTATTTTTTCTATCGATACAATGCCGCATTTACGTCTCCTCGTCAATGCGGCGATAAAGAACGCGTCTGATCCAGACCTTAAAACCAAGCGCCTTTTATATTTATCGTGAAATTGTCAGACCGCCGTCGACGGCCAGTGTCTGCCCGGTGATCCACGACACTGCAGGGGAGGAAAGAAACAAAACGGCGCCCGCCACATCAACCGGCTGCCCGATGCGCGCCAACGGCATCTGCGCCACTGTCGCATCGACAGACTCCCGGTATGTCGCCGTAAGATTGGTGTCCACCATTCCAGGTGAAATTGCATTCGCTCTGATTCCATATTTAGCCCACGAAACCCCATATGATTTGGTAAGTTGAATCAAGGCCGCTTTGGCGGCGCTGTATCCAGGGGCTGGTTCATACCCGGCATAGGCAGAACTTGACGCGATGCCGATCGTGCTGGCCCCGCCGGGAAATTCACTTTCTTTTAACTTTCCCAGCGCCGCGTGATTGATATGAAAAACGCTTGAAAGATTGACCGCAACGGCCCCGTCGAATCCGGAAGGGTCCCATTCGCTTTCATGAACGAATTGGCGCCCCCCCGCATTGTTGATCACAATATCAAGCTTCTCCAAACCTCCTATCACATCACTGATTTGCGCATGATTGGTAACGTCCAATTGCCTGTAATCGAGCCCGGAAAGATCATGATCATAGTCGCGTGCTGCACCGCGCTGTCCGGTAATCACAACATGCGCGCCCGCATCGCGGTACCCTTCGGCAATGGCGCGGCCAATGCCATTCGACCCGCCGGTCACAAAGACATGCGCCCCTTCATAACGATACTCAACGCCTTCGAACATCCGTAAACTCCTGATTTTATATAGGCCTAAGAGATGGGATCTGTTTATTCAGCAGACATATGCCGGCGGCGATAGTCACGGGGCGACACGCCATATTGCTCGCGAAAAGTACGGCTGAAGTGAGCCGAACCATTAAACCCCCACCGAAAACATATCTCTGACAATGACAATTGAGCATATAAAGGACTGACCAGATCCGCCCTGCAACGCTCGAGCCTGCGCGTGCGCACATAATTGGTGAATGTTTTTCCAGCCACCGTGAAAAGCTTTTGCAGATATCTTTGCGAAACGCCGTGCTCTTCCGCGATCCGGTTAGGATTGAGATCAGGATCGCCGAGCCGCGTTTCAATGGTCTGGCATATGCGATGAAGATGAGATTCCCGCGCGCCCGCGGCGCCGCCAAGAGAAAAAACGTGTTTTTCGCTCGCCAGACTGGTGATCAAGAATTCGGTCAGCGCCAATTCGATGGGCCGAAGTTGCTCCGCCGTTATCGTGTTCAAAACGCCCGCTAATGCGCGCAGCATGCCAGATAAAACGTGGTCGATTCCTCCCTGCCCTGAAAGATAACCCAGCTCCAAAGACAGAGGAAAAATCAATCTGGGGTTAAGAGCCAATCGCGGCGCTTTGATATAGAGCTGACGAAAATTGGATGAAAACGCGAGCGTGGCCTCCACCCCCGTGGGACCATAGATCATATCGCCCGGCATGAGCTCAATCTTCCGGTTGCCATCGCTCAGCAAAGCTTCGCCTTCAAGCAACAGAACCAGCCAAATGGCCGCCGGCTGATCGCGGTAACGGCCGGATATCTCCTGCGCTCCCCCCTCAATAAGTGAAAACTCAATACCGAGAGGAGAAATCAAACAAGACAGGTTTCCAAAAAAATCGCCAAAATCAGGAATCTCGCCTATCGGCAAACACAACCGCCGCATGGCGTCTCGCCACACGTCGCGGCGTTCCTCTTCTCTAAACGATTCCGTGTTTAACTGCCAAGCTTTCATCAATTAAGCGCCGTCACTCGTGTCCGATAGATCATTAAAAGCAGAAGTGTTCTACGACACTTCGCCTCTCATGTCACAGGCTGATTGAAAGCACTCAAATCACAAAAACCCAGATAGACCAAAAATCAAGCAGGGGAGCGGCCATCAAGGGTCACGCTGACCATGCTGAGCGATTTGTACTGAATAAAATCGGGATCGAAAGTGACGCGGTCGTCATCATGGCGGGCGCCCAGTATATAAAATAACGGCCAATAATGTTCTGGACCCTGAATGGAAAGCATGGCGTCTTGCCCGAGGGCCTCAAAATCAAAGAGGTTTTGAGGGTCATTGCTGACGATGGCGTCCTTGACAAAGTCGTTAAAACGGATGGCCCAATCATAGGGTTTGGACGCCGGGTCCCAATCCATCATCGCTAAACTATGAACAATATTGCCCGACCCCATAATGAGTACGCCCTCGTCACGCAGCGGCCGAAGAAGCCGGCCCATATCAAAATGCCAAGCGGTCTGCTTTGAGGCGTCCATGGAAAGCTGAACCACGGGAATGTCAGCTTCAGGGTAGGCTTTAGATAAGACCGCCCACGTGCCGTGATCAAGTCCCCAGGACTGATCGCGCTGAACCTGCAAGGGAGCCAGCAATTCACTGACCCTTTTAACCAGGGCCGGAGAGCCGGGCGCCGGATATTGAAGGTCAAACATTTCAGCGGGGAGTGAGCGTCCAAAATCATGGATGGTGCGTGGATTGTCCATGGCGGTGGCCGCCACGCCGTTGGTGCACCAATGGGCGGTTATGCTTAAAATAGCTTTTGGCCTGCCAACACTCGTCGCAATGCGACGCCACGCTTGCGTTGAAACATTGTCCTCAAGCACATTTGTTGGACTGCCATG
>JAJFIM010000331.1 GCA_021774995.1 Alphaproteobacteria bacterium
GTTTGTAAGCGCCGCTCGCCATGCTTTCATCCGTGGCGATAAAGCGCGTGCCCATATAGGCGAAATCAGCCCCCAGAACTTCCGCCGCGCGCACGCCGCGTCCGTCGACAATACCACCGCCCAGAATAATCGGTCCGTCAAAAAATTCACGCACTGCGGGAACGAAAGCCATTGCCGTCATAGCCCCCGTATGCCCCCCGGCCCCCGCCGCAATAAGAACGAGGCCGTCGGCGCCTGCATCAGCGGCCTTTTTGGCGAAATCCAGACTGCTGACGTCAGAAAAAACCAGGCCGCCATAGCCGTGAACTTGATCGACCACAGTCCGGGGGCTGCCCAACGCGGAAATCACAATCGGCGCGCGGTGCTTGATCACCAAATCCAGATCTTGACCAAAGCGCGCATTGCTCGCGTGAACAATCAAATTGGCGGCCCACGGCGCGACGCGTCCGGGATTAGCCTCTTCCGCCTGCGCCAGGCTTTGCGTGATGGTTGTCATCCACTCATCGAGAAGGGCCACGGGGCGCGCGTTAAGTGTTGGAAAACTTCCGACTATACCCGCGGTACAAGACTCAATCACCATTTCAGGACCTGAAACCAAAAACATCGGCGCCGAAAAAAGAGGGAGAGATAATTTTTTCTTGATAGCCAAAACCTGTTCGTTCATTGCGTTCTCGTTATATTTGGATTTAAGGAAGGGTTGAACTCACCGTTATGAAGCGCCGTTGAAGTTTGCGTATTCCAGACGTAATTCTTTTTTTAAAATTTTTCCCTGCGCACTCATGGGCAACTCACTGACGAAGACAACATGTTTCGGAACTTTATAGGCCGCCAGCCTCTCCCGGCATCGCGCAAGCACTTGATCTTTTTCAAGATGCGCCCCGTCCCGCAGAAGAATGAGAGCAAGCCCTACTTCGCCCCATTTAGTATCCGGCGTTTCAATCACGGCAATTTGACTCACCTCATCAAAAGCGGCAATGACATTTTCGATTTCTGAAGGGTAAACGTTTTCCCCCCCGGAGATAAACATATCCTTCAAACGGTCGACAATAAAAAGCGCGCCGCTTTCTTCCATATAGGCCAGATCCCCGGTCTTCAGCCAGCCATCGATAAACGCCTTTTGCGTCAATTCGGGCTCTGCCCAATACCCCGGCGTCACGCCAGGCCCTTTCACCTGAATCTCCCCGACCTGACCCCGCACCGCCTCCCCGCCGCTCTCATCGGCAATGCGCACATCAATATGCATCATGGGGTAACCGGCTGAACCGATCATCGCGGCGGCCCGGTGGGGCGGCGTCAGCGATACGCCGAAGGCTTCCGTCATGCCATAAGACTGCGCAAGGGCCGCGCCCTTCTTCTCCCATGTTTCAAGCAAATCCATGGAAATCGGCGCGCTGCCCACGCCAAAAAAATTGATTGTGGGAAACTTGGCTTGCGCAAATTCGGGCAGTTCGCTCATCATAATATATGTCGTGGGGACGCCGTTGACATGGGTGAGGCCCATTTCCGGATCGACAAAATATGCAAGAGCTTTGGCCGCGTCCCACCGCTTCATGACATAGAGCGTCCCGCCGTGATGAAAAAGGGAGAGCGCGCCTGCATTGAGACCCGCCGTATGAAACAAAGGCGAAAACGTCAACGTCCGGCTCGTCCGGTTCAAATCCGCGTGAAGCGCCGATTGGACCACCGTATAAAAACTCATGCGGTGCGTATACATCACGCCCTTGGGGCGCCCGGTTGTGCCTGACGTATAGAGAATGGAATGAATGTCATCCAGCCCCGCGCCGCTCATGATGACGTCCGGCGCGTGCGCCTCAATTAATTGCTCGTATGCGCCGCCCCCGCCGGTGGGATCGCGCGCAATCTTTCCAGCGTCAACCTGGCTAACAAGCGAGGCGAATTCCTTGTCATAAAGAATAACCTTAGGCGCAGCGTGTTTCACAAGGTGGCCAATTTCAGGGGGCGCAAGACGCCAATTCAGTGGCGTAAAAATGGCGCCCAGTTTCCAGCAGGCGAAAAGGCATTCAAAAATATCGGATGAATTGTGCGCCAGAACCGCAACCCGGTCGCCGCGCCGCACGCCGTGTTCATTTCGCAGTCCCGACGCCAGACGGGTCGCCCTGTCATCGAACTGGCCATATGTCCATTTGCGGCCTGTCTCCAGATCGACAACCGCTAAATCTTGGGCGTTATACTGGCCGTGATAGCGCAGCCAATCGTAAACGCGCCCCCCATCACTCCCCTGCATCTACAAGCCTCTTTGAGTCACTATTTGAGCCGTCTCTTTGCCCCTACCCTTACCTTATTGTCTCCGAGGACGCCAAGTAAATCAGGGTGGCGTTGCCTCCATGCCAAACTTATGTCCTTATGCCACGAAATCGTGGGCGTCTTTGCGCCGACCCTGATTCCAGTGAACGAAGGGCCAGAACATGAAAGACGGCGAAGCCAGTTTCACGGCGCGTTTCCCCGCCATTTTACGCGCCGCTCATCAGGTGCTGGATGGCGACCCCAAAATTCTGGATGACCCGCTCGCCATCGGCTTTGTTGAAGGGGCTTGCGCAAAAGAAATCAAAGCCAATATTGAGCGCTATCAGAGCCCGCCCCTCATCCAGGCGCGCGCCTGGTTTGCCATGCGCCACCGCTTTGCTGAAGACAGCCTCGCCCAAGCCGTCGCGGGCGGCGCCGGGCAATATGTCATTTTAGGCGCCGGCCTCGACACATTCGCCTACCGCCCCGCTCAAAACAAAACTGCGCTTCATATTTTCGAGGTTGATTATCCAGCGACGCAAGAATGGAAAAAGGACCGCCTGAAAACGCTGCGCATCGACATCCCCGAACATGTGACCTTCGCGCCGGTTGATTTTGAACGCCAGAGCCTTGCTCAAGGGTTAGCGCAAAGTGATTTCGACTTTTCAGCGCCGGCGTTTTTCTCTTGGCTTGGGGTCACTATGTATCTTGAGCGCGGCGCAGTTTTTAAAACGCTTAAAGATATCCTTTCCATGGCGCCCTCTACCCAAGTGGCGTTCGATTTCGAACTTGACGAGGCCGCCCTTCATGGACAAGTAAAGCGCTCCATCGCCAAAGCTTCGGCCAGCGCCGCCCGGCGCGGCGAACCCTGGAAAAGCCGCTTCAAGGCGGAAGAGTTGCAATTGGCTTTGCGCGAGATGGGCTTTAAAGACGTCACTTACTTCAACGCATTCCAAGCTGAAGAGCGTTATTTTTCCGGACGCGGCGACGGTCTGTCTTTGAACGGAGCGGGCCACATGATGCTGGCCCGCGCATAACTTCCCGCAAAACACCGGCGTTAAGCATAAACGTTAAGCATTTAAAGGCGTATGCTCTTATGCTATGAGACCACACGCGGGGAGAGCTGATGTTAAGAATTTAAGCGCGTCGAAATTGTGAAGAAAGTTGCGAATATGAATAAAATTGGCCGCCATACTTATCTCCTGATTTTCTTAACCGCTTTTCTTGTGTCATTGGCCTTCGCTTATTACACACAGCACGCGTGGGAAGATTGGTTCATTACCTATCGCGCCAGCAAAAACTTGGCGACCGGCAATGGTCTCGTCTTTACAATCGGTCAACGCGTTCACAGCTTCACCTCGCCGCTCGGCGTTCTCATACCGGCCGCCTTGAACTATCTTACCGGCAATTCCTCCGAAGATCTCGTATTGTGGCTTTTCCGTTTGTTAAATTTTATCTTGCGCGGCGCCACCGCCGTAATGCTCTTCAAATTGACGGAGGCTCTCCGCTTAAACGTTTGGGCAAAATTTTTTCTGATTGCGGCGTTTCTCATAGAAATAAAAACCCTCGACTTCAGCATTAACGGTATGGAAAATGGCATCGTCATTTTCTTTTTAACCCTCTCAATTTATGCGCTTGTCATGCCGCTGGATTATCGGCGCGTTATTTTGGGCATATCCTGGGGCGGTTTAATGTGGAGTCGGCCTGACAGCTTTATCTATGTCGGCGCCATTGCTCTTGGGTTTCTGATTTTTAACCCGAAAACCCTGATTGACGAAAAACGTTTCGACCTCTTCCGGCTTTATCTCATATCCGGCCTCATAGCGTCTCTCATATATATCCCGTGGCTTGTTTGGGCATGGAGCTTTTATGGCTCCTTCATTCCTCATACAATTGTGGCAAAAGGCTTAACCGCCGACCCTCTTGCCCGGTTTTTGTTCATTTTTCACGAGCCTGCGCAATCGATAAGATATTTCGCCAAAACGTTCCAAGGGGTGTTTCTACCTGCTTATCATTCAATGGGCGGATGGCCGGCATTCATAAAAACGATCGGAGGCATTTTCGCCTTCGCCTCTGCAATTGTCTGTTTTATTCCCAAAGTACGGCCCATCACGCGCGCACTCTCCTTTGCCGTTTTGATTGGTCACATATATTTAAACATCGCGATGA
>JAJFIM010000332.1 GCA_021774995.1 Alphaproteobacteria bacterium
ATCGACCCTTAAAGGTCCGCATTCCAACTCAGGCGTGGCGTGTCCCGCCGCCCGGCGCAACAACGCCCGCAGCCGCGCCAATAATTCTTCCGTGTAAAAGGGTTTGGAGACGTAATCGTCGGCGCCCGCGTCAAAGCCCGCCACTTTGTCGCTCCACCGATCCCGCGCGGTGAGAATGAGGACCGGCATGGTGCGCCCGTCGCGGCGCCATTTTTCCAGCACCGTCACACCGTCCATTTTCGGCAGACCAAGGTCAAGCACCACCGCGTCATAGGGTTCGGTATCGCCCAGAAAATGCCCCTCCTCGCCGTCATACGCCATGTCGACCACATAACCGGCATCGGTGATCGCCACTTGAAGTTGGCGCGCCAAATCCGGATCGTCTTCCACCACAAGCAAGCGCATGAATTTTGCCCTCTTTATTGTCCCCGGACGCTCAAAATGCGGCCTGATTTTGCGTCCGCTGTAATATCCAGCCGATGCCCATCGGGCGTCAACCACAGCACTTGATAATGCATATCCTTTGAGCCCGGCGCGCCTGTGGTGCGCGTGTGCAAATGTTTGCCCGGATATTTCCGCCTGATGTTTCCTAATATGGTGGATAGTGGCACGTAATTACCCGAATCAACACCCTGACGGGCTTTGTCCTGATCGCGCCCGCGCGGGATCAGCATATCGGGACCCGCATAGGCCCCTGTCGCGTTCCGAAGGAAGGGCGCGCGCCATGGCTGACTGACGGCGTCGCGGCTGGCAGCGCCCGGCCCGCGACCCGCCGCCGCCTCTTGCGCGCCACCTAAAAGAAGCAGGGCCACAGCCCCGCCGCTAAGAATTCCCCAAAATTTACGCATTGATTTCTTCATCACAGCAGCCATCCTACGCCGCTTCGTCTGAATAGGGAATGAACGGAATATTGGGGGGAATCTCGACACTTATGCAACACAGGTTTGTTGCGCCCCTATGGATTTCCGCTCTCGCGGAAATGACAAGGAGGGGGCCTGAAAAACGCCCGATGATGGGGGGCTATTCCCAGCCGCAAGACCGGTTTGCGTTTTGCGCTTTCAGCCAAGTCATCAGGGGTGCGAAATAGTCGACAATCGCCGTGCCGTCCATTTCCCGCGTACCGGTAAAGGCCTCTAAGGCGTCCGGCCAGGGCTGGGAGGCGCCCATTTCCAGCATCGCCGCAAACCGCTCGCCCACTTCTTTTGATCCGTATATGGAACACCGGTGCAGCGGGCCTTCCCAACCCGCCATGTCACACGCCGCTTTATGAAACTGAAACTGCAAAATGGCGGCGACGAAATAACGCGTATAAGAGACATTGCTGGGAATATGAAACTTTCCGCCCGGATCGAAATCGCTGGCGGAACGGGAAACCGGCGGGCGCACGCCTTGATATTTAAGACGCAATTCCCACCAGCGCTCATTATAGGCATCGGGCGCCGTCGCCCCTGAAAAGACGTCCCAGCGCCATTTGTCCATCAGCAATCCAAAAGGCAAGAAAGCGACTTTTTCAAGCGCTTGCTGCATCAGCAAACCAATATCGGCGGAAGCATCCGGAATGTCTTTCAACAAGTTAATTTGCTGGAGTTATTCAGGTGTGATGGACAGCGCGAGCATATCGCCTATGGCTTCTTGGAAGCCGCCATTGGCGCCGTTCCTGAACAGGAAGTCCTTGGCGCTATAGGCGCGGTCATAATAATTATGCCCAAGCTCATGATGAACGGTGCGGAAATCATCGGCGTTGATTTTTGTGCACATTTTGACGCGGATATCGTCTTTAAAGTCCAGATCCCAAGCCGACGCGTGGCAGACAACTTCGCGGTCCGCGGGTTTGGTAAGGAGGGAGCGCTCCCAAAAACTATCAGGCAGCGGATCAAACCCAATAGACGAGAAAAAAGCCTCGCCCGTTTTCATCATTTTAGTGGCGTCATAACCGGCGCCCACGAGAAGCCCGGTCAGATCAAAACCCGGATCGGAGGATTCCGGCGCCACAAGATCATAAATATTTCCCCAGCTTTGCGCCCACATATTGCCGAGCAGATCTGCGCGAATGGGCTGGTCGAGGGGAACAATGTCGTCGCCATAGGTCTCGTTCAGCTTGGCGCGCACATGGCATTGCAATTCATCGTAAAGCGGTTTGACCTGATCCCAAAGGCGGTCAGTTTCGGTTTCAAAGGCCGCCGGGTCCATTTCGTAGCGCGATTTCCACATCGCGCCCAGATCGGCAAAGCCTAAGTCCCGCGCGCCTTCATTGGCGATTTCCGCCATGCGCGCATAATCCTGCTTCATAGTTGTCCCGGCGTCATTTGTCGCAATGGGAATCTCGCGCCATTTCGTCCAGATCTCGGACAATCGGTCGGCGTCACGCACATCGCCCATCATTTCTTCCAAATCAGAACGGTTGACCATGGCGCCGTCCAGATCGATTTTGCCAATTGCGTAAGTCGACGCCATCCGCACGCTCAGTTCCGAAAGTTCCATAGCCGCGCCTTCTCTTTCCGGCGCCGGAACATTTACCCCTAATTTAATCGCTTCTATCTTGCGCGCGAGATCTGCACCCAGATCGAGACCATCAAAACGTTTGGCTTCATTGGCCCATCGCACGCCCAGTTCGGTCGCCTCCGCGCCCGCCTTCGTCGCCAGCCAATTGGTGTCATGGGTGATGAAATTTTCCTGAACCCAAAAAATCCGGTTGGCGTATTCGTTGAATTCCGCTGAATCCTTTTCCACGCGCGCCACAAAATCTTGAGCAGCCGCGACTGTTGCTTGGGCATTGGGCGTATTTGTTTCGGCGTTGGCCCCATCATCTGAATCAGAGCAAGCCGCAGCCAGAACAAAAACAAGAGAAAACGCCATTATATATTTGAAATTAATCAGTTTTTTGCGCCGCGAAGATTTATCGAACATCCCATCGCCCCCGTATTCTGGAATCAAATTTCTTGAACTGAAAATCCAGTTTACGGCAAATTGCCACTCCGCATAAGTTTATATTTGCAAGGAGAGCCAGGCCCGCAGGGTCAATGTTCCCGCGGGCGCGCTTTTTGTATGTGCTCAACGATCTGCCGGCGCACATCGTCGGGCTGGGCGTCGATCGCTTGAACCAACTCTCGAAGCTCATGGCGCAAGCCATAAATCTGGTCGATCATGGACAGGAGGGTCGGAATCATATCTTCGGCAATATCCAGATCTCGGCGCATCTGACAGATGAGGCGCAAGCGCGCCACATCAATCTCGTCATAGACGCATTCCGATGCCGGGTTAACCGCCGGGCGCACCCAGCCCTGTTTGATCCAAACCCTAAGTTCCGCATGATCAAGATCCGTTATAAGGGTCAGCACTTGGGCTTCGCTCCACATCATGTCGCTCCCTTCATGCCTTTGCGCGGGTCATAGCTGTGCTTTTTAGCCCATTCTTCCATCAGCTTTTCCAACTCTGAATCGGGTTTGTCAGGCAGGATGATTTTCAGGGTGACATATTGATCGCCGCGTATGGCGGTTTTCTGGCCTTTTGATTTTGGCCGCGGCGCGCCCTTGCCTTTCAGCCTCAGGGTCTTACCGGAGCTGGCGTTTTTGGGCACGGCTAATGTGACGTCGCCGGTGATTGTCGGCGCCTTGATTTTTGCGCCAAGCACCGCTTCAGGCAAAGAAATCGGCACATCCACATGGATGTCGTAACCCTCGCGCCTGAAAAACGCGTGCGGCGTGACTTTAATTTCAATGAGGGCGTCGCCGGGCGGCCCGCCGCCAAGGCCCTCCATGCCTTTGCCTTTGAGCCGAAGGCTCTGCCCATCGCTCAGGCCCGCCGGAACTGAAATATCCAGCGTCTTGCCGTCGGGCATGGTCACGCGTTTTTTCGCGCCCGTTACCGATTCCATAAAATCCACGGTGAGATGATAACGCGCATCCTGACCGCGCATGCGCGGCATGCGCCCCGCGCCCGGTCCGCGCCCGCGATCGCCAAACAGGTCGGAAAAGGCGCCCCCCAGATCGGCAAAATCAGCATAGCCTGACTTGCTCTGATAGGAATTGCCTGACGCCGCATCGGCATAGCGCCTGTACATACCCTCGGGCGGGCGCTCCTGGCCGCTGGCGTCTATTTCCCCGCGATCATATTGGCCGCGTTTTTCATCATCCCCGAGAATCGAAAAAGCGCTTGAAATCTTCTTGAATCTCTCCTCGGCCGCAGTGTCGCCTGGATTGAGATCGGGGTGATTTTTCTTGGCGAGTTGCCGATAGGCTTTGCGGATCTCATCTGATGAGGCCTTTTTCGAGACGCCCAGCACCGCGTATAGGTCTTCACTCACGGGTTCATGCCCTTGTGTTCGTGATGGTTTATTTGACTAAACCTAAGCACGACAAAGACAAATTGCCAGAGGATTGGGGAAAAACATTTGAGCAGGCGGGGAAAAGAGTGCTCAATGGGGAAAAGAGGGCAGCGGCGCCACGGCGGAAGGGGGCGCGGGCGGACCAGGCCGTTGCGCCAAACCCACATAATAGCCGATATAAAAGGCCGTCAGCACCACCGTCAGGCTGACCGCGAATTTAAGCCTGTCGCCTTGCCGCCGGGGACCAAAGATATTTTTCTTACGCATAACAAAGCCTCAAGGGGCCAACATTCCAGGCGCCCATCTGGTCGATCAATTTTTACCTGTGGCCGTTAACGTTCATTAAAAAATCATAGTCAATTTCGAGTTAAATTGGACTGCTAACAAAGAACGGGCGGGAGGCAAAGCGCCTATTTCCCTTCCAGCCTCTTCAACCGCTGATTCAGATTT
>JAJFIM010000333.1 GCA_021774995.1 Alphaproteobacteria bacterium
GAATTGAAAATCATCGATGTCTTTATTTGCAAGCTACGCAAAAAACTGGCTTCAGCGACCAGTGGCGAGAATTACATAGAAACGGTTTGGGGCAGAGGCTATGTGCTGCGCGACCCAAGCGAGGAAGTTGCCGCTTAAAAACCGCAGGCTCACAAAGAATACATTAAAAAGGACGTTGCTTTCGCGCAACGTCCTTTTTTTTAAGCGTCTCTTATTGATGAGAACCTGAAGTCTGATTATGAGCGGTCGCCAAAAAGCGCCGCTTCCCTTAAGCGCTCTTCAGTTTAGAAAGCGCCGCCATAGCGGGCAAACGTGCTCCATCAGCCTGAACCGCCGCCGAAAGCGCGTAAAGTCCGCGATGGCCCTCCACCGGTTTAAATGAATCGCTCACACCCAGTACGGTCTCCGCCGCGCCCAGCAGCAAATAACCGTCAGGCGCCATTTGCGCCGCAAGCCGGTTAAGAATGTCTCTTTTTGTTTCTTGATCGAAATAGATAAGAACATTGCGGCAAAATACGATGTCCCATTTACCTAAACTCGCAAAACTTTCCAGAAGATTGAAATATCGATAGCTTGCCATCGCCTTGATTTCTGGTTTGATCTCCCAGCTTTCCCCCACCTGGGTAAAATATTTGACCAGCAATTGAATAGGCATGCCCCGCTGTACTTCAAATTGGCTATAGAGTCCCGCTTTTGCTTTTTCCAACACTTGGTTTGATATGTCCGTACCCAGAATCTCCGTTCGAAGATGCCCAAACTTCGCCTGGTTATCCTTTAAAACCATGCCGATTGAATAGGGCTCCTGACCGGTGGAAGACGCACAACACCAAATGCGTATCTTCGCGGAGGAAGTGCGGTTTTTGGCCATGTGCGGTAAAATCACATTGGACAAATGCTCAAAAGGCTTTTTATCGCGAAAGAAAAAAGACTCATTCGTGGTCATCGCTTCGGTAACGGCCGATTTCAACGCTTCATTGCCGCCTTGGCGAATCTTGGTGATAAAATCATCAACGCTCGCCACGCCCTCTTTTCTCGCCAAAGGAGCAAGGCGGCTTTCCAGGAGGTAGATCTTGTCTTTCGTCAAGACGAGCCCCGAACGCTTCTTCACCAGTTCACTGATAAACAAAAAGTTTTCCTGCTGCATTATCTTTGCCCTTGCATAAGGTGTTTCATATTATCAGCAATTTTATTAAGTGGGAGAACCTTTGAACATAATCCAGCCTGGGCAACCGCCCCGGGCATTCCCCACACGACGCTGGTCTCTTTGTCCTGACCTATCAATGTCCCCCCCGCATCGCATACGGCGCGGGCGCCCTCCAGACCGTCTTGCCCCATGCCCGTCAATATGACAGCCAGGACGGCAGGCCCATAAAGCGCGGCCAGCGTCCGAAACATAGGGTCCACTGAAGGCCGGCAATAGTTCTCAGCCGGCTTTTGGGTTAATTTCAACTTTTTGTCTTTTCCGGCGGCGACAATCTCCATGTGATAATCGCCCGGCGCGATATAAACGCGGCCCCGTTCTAAAATCTGTCCGGTTTCACCCTCTGCACAAGTAAAACTCGTGCTTTTCGAAATATGTTCGGCCAGAATCGCGGTGAATGTTTTCGGCATATGCTGCGTAATCACGATGGGCGGGGATTTTTTGGAATCCAAGCCACTGACAACCTGCAAAAGAGCTTGAGGCCCGCCAGTAGAGCTTCCGATCGCCACAATCTGCGGTATGACTCGGGATGCCGGCCGCAAACTAACATCTGGCGCCGGACCTGGCCGAACGGCCTCCAACATTTTTGCTTTGGAAAGCGTTCCAGTTTGCTGTTTTAAAGACTCGCCAGCCCCGCTTGAGTTTTTAGCAAAACTGCCCGTTTTTTCGCGCCTCGCCAAGCCCAACGCACGTACTTTTTCTACCAGAAGCCGGCTGAAATCAGATGCGCCGCTCGCACCGGTTACCGATTCCGGTTTAGCAATATAGTCGGCGGCGCCCAATGAGAGCGCCTTAAATGAAACATTCGCATTCCGACGCGTTAACGTCGAAGACATAATCACTTTGACATCCGGCATCAGCTTAAGAAGTTCTGGCAGTGCGGTTAAGCCGTCCATTTCAGGCATTTCAATATCAAGGACAATCACGTCAGGTTGCGCTAATTTTAATTTTCGGACCGCATGCAGCCCATTGGCGCACGAGGCGACCACCTCGATATCAGGCTCAGCCGTCAGCCATCGTCGCGTTATGCTGCGAATTACCGCCGAATCATCGACCAGCATCACGCGCAAAAACTCATCACAGGCCGGCATGGAACGCGCCGTTTGTACTGCTGTGGAAGCCACGTTACATGAGCCCCACTTCGGAAAATTTAGCTTCAATTATTTCACGGTCAAAAGGCTTCATGATATATTCGTTCGCCCCAGCGCTGATCGCTTCGGTGATATGCGATATATCATTTTCTGTCGTGCAGAACACAACGATTGGCGTCTGCCCTCCCTCCTCAATGCGCAAAGCGCGGAGAAATTCTATCCCAGACATAACAGGCATATTCCAATCAAGTAGAATGGCGTCCGGCATAACTTTACGGCATTGATCGAGCGCCTCTTGTCCATCGCCCGCTTCGGCGATATCAAAAGCGAGTTCGGTGAGAATTTGCCTTGCGACTTTTCGTATCACACGGGAGTCATCAACCACTAAACACTGTTTCATTGTCTTATTCCCAGTTTTCAAT
>JAJFIM010000334.1 GCA_021774995.1 Alphaproteobacteria bacterium
TTTAAAATTCCAAATACCACAAAAATTCCCCCCCCGAATAAAGACGGGTGGATCCGGCACGCGCCCGGATTAACACTTAACTAACTATAAGCATAGCCACTAGTGCCCCCAAACGCGCAACGAATTTTGCCGCAGGTGAGAGGGAAAAGCTCCAGAGTCACAATTCAGCAACACTCATCTCACATATATGGGCCAGCCCGTGATTAAGACATCAGAATCTACAACTTTTCCGTAGCATCGATCAAAATTTTACCACCTATGGGTTAGATGGCGTCAATGTGTGCCGTCTTTGCACATTTTAAGCGTGTTTTTACCTATCCACGCCATGATCTCCGTGCGTCAGGGGTCGCTTGAGGGGGACTTACCCATCTGAACTGTCCACGCCTTTGAGAAATACGCCGCCACAGTCAAACAGTTTCGAGGAAAGAATGGCTCATAAAATACTGGTTGTTGATGATGACCCAACCCAAAGACGCTTGCTGGAAGCCGTCATTACGCGGCTGGGCTATCAGGTCCTTCAAGCTGAGGGGGGCGCGGCGGCTATCGATATTCTTGAAAGCGAACAGGGGTCGGATATCAAGCTGGTCATGCTTGATCTGGTGATGCCTGAAACAGACGGAATGGCCGTTATGGAGCGCTTAAGCCCGTCCCGGCCGAACTTGCCCATCATTGTCCTCACCGCGCAAGGCGGCGTCGACACCGCCGTCTCCGCCATGCGGGCGGGCGCGCTTGACTTCTTCATCAAACCGGCCAGCCCTGAGCGCATCAAGGTTGGAATCGATAACGCCCTGAAGCGCAGCACGCTTGAGGGGGAAGTCCAAAGACTGGTTAAACGCCGTTCCGGCCATCTGTCTTTCGATGATCTCATTGCTGAGAGCCCCGCCATGAAACAAGTGATTCGACTGGGAGAGCGGGCCGCGGCGTCAAATATTCCCATTCTGATTGAAGGGGGGAGCGGGGTCGGCAAAGAACTGATCGCGCGCGCCATTCAGGGACAATCAGACCGGGCTGGCAAACCCTTTGTTACCGTCAATTGCGGCGCGATCCCGACAAATTTGGTTGAGAGCATCCTGTTTGGGCATGAGAAAGGCTCCTTCACCGGCGCCAGCGCCAAACATATCGGTAAATTTCAGGAAGCCCATGGCGGAACTCTGTTCCTCGACGAGATCGGCGAACTGCCCCTCGACATGCAGGTCAAGCTGCTGCGCGCTTTGCAGGAAGGGGAAGTTGACCCGGTCGGTTCTAAAAAGCCGGTCAAGGTCGATATCCGCCTCATCTCCGCGACCAATAAGGATTTGGTTCAACTCGCGCAAACAGGCGAGTTCCGCGAAGACCTCTATTACCGGCTCAATGTCTTTCCCATTGCCGTGCCGCCTCTCAAAGAGCGCATGGAAGACGTCCCCACTCTGGTGCAACATTTTATTGATCGCTTCGCCATAGAGGAAAAAAAGTCCGTCCTCGGAGCAGATGCGCAAGCCCTGGAATTACTCACAAGCTACACGTGGCCCGGCAATGTGCGGCAATTGGAAAACAGCGTCTTTCGGGCCGTGGTGCTCACCGATAGCGAATATTTGACGTTCAATGACTTTCCCCAAATTTCCGCCAGCATGGGCGTGCAGGCGCCGCAAACGGAGGCAAGCGACGCACAATCCGGGCAAACGGGCGCCGGGGCTGAAACACAAGCGCGCGAGCCGGGTTCTTCTGGACATGCAGCCCCCTTAAACGGCGCAATCGCCACGAAGGGACCCTCGGGCCATTTGCGCCGCCTTGACGATATCGAGGGGGAAATGATCCAGCTCGCGATCGATGCCTATAGCGGCCACATGTCGGAAGTGGCGCGCCGCCTGGGCATTGGCCGCTCCACGCTTTACCGCAAAGTGCGCGAACTGGGGCTCGACCACAAACGGGCGAGTTAAGTCGCGCTCTCGGTTAAACCAGATCTCCCAGTGCGTGGAGATAGAGATCTAGCAGGGCTTCCTGTTCCTGGCGGTCCGCTTTTTCCAATTTGCGCAGACGCACCACCTGGCGCATGATTTTTGGTTCAAAGCCCGTTCCCTTCGCTTCGGCATAGACCTCGCGAATATCAGCCGTCAGCGCCGTCTTCTCCTCTTCCAACCGTTCGATGCGCTGAATAAAGGCTTTCAACTGCCCCGCCGCAATCGTCCCCGAACCCGCCGTCTTGGGGGAAGTATTTGACGGGGACGCCGTCTCTTCTTGAGCCGATAGAGCCATGTGGGATCTCCTATGCGTGATGATGATTTATGAATAAGAATGAAGGCCGGCGCTGGAACCGGCCCTCTTGGTTGCGCAGCTAAATTTTAAGAGGCCGGTCTGTTTTTCTCAAACGCGTCCAATTGATCTTGGCTTGCGGCGGTTTGATGCTTGGATTTCCAATCGCCATAGTCCATCCCGTAGATCAACACCCGCGCTTCATCTTTCGACAGGGCGACGTTCTGATCTCCCGCGGCGTCTTGAATCCAGTTCGAAAGGCAGTTCCGGCAAAATCCGGCAAGATTCATCAGATCAATATTTTGCACATCGGTGCGCTTTTGCAAATGCGCCACCAAAGTGCGAAACGCCGCCGCTTCGATGTTTTGTTTTGTCTTATCATCCAAAGGAGGTTGCGCCTGCGTCATCGCTTAAGACCCTTTTACTTAATTATTCGCCAACAAAGGCGCGCCAAACGGCGCCGCCCAGTTCTTTTTTAATTCCGCCGCCCGGGCTGTGCGGAGCGCCGGATCTTTGAGATTTTGATCAATGAAGTTATCAACCGAGTCACCTGCATTTAGCAAGTCCTTGACGCGCGATTGAACTTCTTCCTGGGAATATTTTTGAAAAGGCGCATTGCGCGCCTCAACGCCATCCAGTGCAAAAGCTGCGCCATCGGCGAACAGCGCGCCGGAGCGGCTGACATAGGCGTGAAGAGGGCCCAGACCCGATTGAGGCGCAGATCCGTCGAGCAATTCCACAACGGCGTCTTCCAGTATCGGGCGGTCATAGGCGACCCCCAATGTTTCCGTCTCATCCATGGATCTAAGTTGCCGGTCGGTGAGAAGATTGATGAAGGTGGTCACGCGCGCGCCCGGCACAGGGACAAGGGTGGCGGGAATGGAGCCGTAAGCGGAAAATTTGGCCGAATAGACGATGCAATAATTCTCTAATGTCACGCGCAAGGTTGGCGCCGCGTCGCCTGTCCTTTTAAATTTTTGCGCGAGGCGCTGGGGCGCTGCGTTGGAGCCGCACGCCACCACCGCCGTGCGGCGGGGCCGCTCCAGAGCCGCCATCCCCTCATCGCCCAAGACATCGCGCAACGCCGCGCTTTGACCTTCCCGGTCAATGCGGGCGTCGCGCCATGATCCGCAAACGAAGCTGTCCAAAAAATGAGCTTCGCCATTGAAGTAGATAAATGACCGCCCAGGCACGTCAAAGGGATAGGCTTTGGCCCATTCAATGGCGGCAACGCCTTCGGGTAGAGCGCCGCTCAAATTCCCTGGCCTTCAACATCGCGCTCCAGGCGTTTTACATTTTCCGCAACGCCATGTTGGAAAGGGTTCGCCTCCAAAGCCCGGCGAAATGCCGAGAGGGCGCGCGCATCATTGCCGGTTTCCATAAAGATCCGGCCCAGACTGGCCCAGGCATTGAAATGACGCGTCTCCAAACGCACCACGCGCTCAAAATCCGATATTGCTTGATCATAACGGTCGGTGAGAAAATAAACCGTCGCGCGGCTGAACCAACCCTCGGCATATGCCGGCGCCAGATCCACCACATCGTCCAAATGCCGCAAGGCAAGATCATAATCGCGCCGATCAATCGCCATCTGCGCCCGCGTCATCAGCAGGTCAATGCTGGGGCTGCCCGGATCGCGCCAAATACGTAAAATCCGCTCTTCCAGCGTTTGAGCTTCTTGGGCATCGTCATTTTGGGCGAGCGCTTCCAAGAGAGGCTCCAGCAAGGGGTCAGCCTGGTCGGCGCGCACCGGTAGCGATGCGAGGGCTATGCACTGCGTCACGAAAATGATTCCGACCTGAACACGCCATCCAATACGCACTGTTGCCCTCACTTTAAGTTTCCTTCTTCAAGACAGGGCGTGCCCGCCCTGAATACACGGAACATCCTCACGCTCAATTCCGGCAAATTCAAGGATGAAATCAGGCCCATAGGCCATGGAGGGGGTCTGAAAGCCTGGCTTGAAATCGCCGGCCAAGATGCGCCGCACGATTTCAAGAGCCGTTTCAGCCGTCAGGGCGTAGGGCTCAGGGGTTTTCAGCCGCGCCGCAAAGCAAATCCGCTTCCCAT
>JAJFIM010000335.1 GCA_021774995.1 Alphaproteobacteria bacterium
ATTGAAAACGCGGAAGGAACGCGCACCACGCCTTCTGTGGTCGCATTTACGGAAGATGGCGAACGCCTCATCGGCCAGCCCGCCAAGCGGCAGGCCGTCACAAACGCCGAGCACACTTATTTTGCGATCAAACGGCTGATCGGCCGGCGCTTTGATGATCCCATGACCAAAAAGGACATCGCGATGGTGCCCTATAAGATCATCAAGGCGGACAATAGCGACGCCTGGGTCGAGGGGCGCAAGGGCGAAAAATTATCCCCGTCGCAGATTTCAGCTTTTGTACTGCAAAAAATGAAGGAAACGGCGGAAGCCTATCTGGGAGAGACCGTCACGCAAGCCGTGATCACCGTTCCGGCCTATTTCAACGACGCCCAGCGCCAGGCCACCAAAGACGCCGGCAAAATCGCCGGGCTGGAAGTGCTGCGCATCATCAACGAGCCCACCGCGGCGGCGTTGGCTTATGGCCTCGATAAAAAAGAAGGCAAAACGATTGCGGTCTATGATTTGGGCGGCGGTACTTTCGATGTGTCCATCCTGGAGATCGGCGACGGCGTCTTTGAGGTGAAATCCACCAATGGCGATACATTCCTTGGCGGGGAAGATTTCGACTTGCGCCTGGTTGATTATCTCGCCGACGAATTCAAAAAAGAACAAGGCATAGATCTGCGCAGCGACAAACTGGCTTTACAACGGCTCAAAGAGGCCGGCGAAAAAGCCAAAATAGAACTGTCCTCCGCCACGCAAACGGAAATCAACCTTCCCTTCATCACCGCCGACGCCAGCGGGCCTAAGCATTTGGCCATGAAGCTCACACGGGCAAAATTCGAAGCCCTGGTTGATGACTTCATCCAACGCACCATCACGCCCTGCAAAGCGGCCCTCAAAGATGCAGGCCTTGGCGCCGGCGAAGTAGATGAAGTTGTGCTGGTGGGCGGGATGACCCGCATGCCCAAAGTGCAAGAAGCGGTTAAAAACTTCTTTGGCAAAGAACCGCATAAAGGGGTGAACCCGGACGAAGTGGTGGCCATGGGCGCCGCCATTCAGGCGGGCGTTCTGCAGGGCGACGTTAAGGACGTACTTCTTCTCGATGTCACTCCCTTGTCTTTGGGAATTGAAACTTTAGGCGGCGTCTTCAGCCGCCTCATCGACCGCAACACCACCATCCCGACAAAAAAGAGTCAGGTCTTTTCAACTGCCGAAGACAGTCAGAACGCCGTCACCATCCGCGTTTTCCAGGGCGAGCGCGAAATGGCCGCCGATAACAAAATTCTCGGCCAGTTTGACCTGATGGGAATTCCGCCCGCGCCGCGCGGCGTTCCGCAGATCGAAGTGACGTTCGACATTGACGCCAATGGCATCGTCAATGTGTCGGCCAAGGACAAAGCCACCGGCAAGGAACAGGCGATCCGCATCCAGGCCTCGGGCGGCCTGTCCGATGCCGATATCGACAAAATGGTCCACGAAGCGGAAGAACACGCCGATGACGACAAAAAACGCCGCGAACAGGTGGAAGTCAACAATCAGGCGGAAGCGATGATTCACGTCACCGAAAAAAATCTAACCGAGCACGGCGATAAAGTCGGCGCGGAAGACAAGGCCGCTATTGAGGCCGCCATTTCCGAGTTGAAGGCGGCGGTTGAAGACGGCGAGGCGGAGGCCATAAAAGCCAAAACGGAAACGCTGGCTCAAGCCTCGATGAAATTGGGCGAAGCCATGTATGCAAGCGAGGCGGGCGGCGCGGCGCCGGGCGACGATGATATGGGCGCATCTGAAGAGGCGCCCAGCGCCGACCCTGATGTTGTCGACGCCGATTTTGAAGAAGTCGATGACGATGAGAAAAAGGCGTAAAGGATATGCGCATCCTTTGTTCTGTTGTTCCACAATCCGTAACCTGATCGTTTTGTAGCATCATGTCGAAGCAATGTTTTTATGAAATTCTCGGCGTGTCGCGCGAAACCGACGATAAAGACATCAAAGCTTCTTACCGCAAGCTTGCGATGAAATTTCACCCTGACCGCAATCCGGGCGATGAACAGGCGGAGCATAAGTTCAAAGAAATCAGCGCCGCTTACGACATCCTGAAAGACAGTCAAAAGCGCGCCGCTTACGATCAGTTTGGCCACGCCGCTTTTGAAAATGGCGGCGGCGGCCCGCAAGGGGCGGGGTTCAATTCATCCTTTGCCGATGTCTTTGATGATCTGTTCGGCGATTTTATGGGCGGACGCCGGGGCGGGCAGAGCCGGAATCGCGGCTCCGATCTGCGCTATAATATGGAAATCAGTCTGGAAGACGCCTTCAATGGTAAAAAAGCCGACATTCACGTCCCGGCTTCCCTGACCTGCGACGCCTGCAAGGGCTCGGGCGCTGAAGGAAATTCCCAGCCGGTGTCCTGCCCAACATGCCATGGCCGCGGTAAAGTGCGCTCTCAACAAGGTTTCTTCACAGTGGAGCGCACCTGCCACACCTGCCACGGGCAAGGCCGCATCATCAAAAACCCCTGCCGGGCCTGTAACGGCTCGGGCCGCGTGCAAAAAGACCGGGCGCTTAGCGTCAATATCCCGCAAGGGGTGGAAGAGGGCACGCGGATCCGGCTGGCCGGCGAGGGAGAAGCGGGCATGCGGGGCGGCCCTG
>JAJFIM010000336.1 GCA_021774995.1 Alphaproteobacteria bacterium
TGTCTATTATGTTTTCGGTCAGTTTGCCGTCGGGCAGCGTTGCCCACGTCCCTAAGGTCTCGAACAGACGCTTTGCCATTTCGGCGGCGGCGGCTTTGGTGAATGTCAGGCACAAAATGCGTTCAGGCGGCGTTTTGTTGATCAGCAGGCGAATCACGCGCTGCGTCAGGACATGCGTTTTGCCCGTTCCGGCGCTGGCGGCGACCCAGGCGTTGGCCCGCGGGTCGGACGCCTGGGCCTGACTGTTCAAGGTTTGTTCATAAGCCGCGTTCATGCGCCGCCGCCCTCCGGTTCATTACCTTGCGTCAACCATTCTTTAACCCGCGCCAAATGATCGTAAGGGCGATAGCGCGACAACAACATGGGCCGCACCACGGAGCGGTAAGGGGTTTCACTCTTGTCAAAGGCCGCGATCAGCGTCATCAGTCCCTTATAAGCGTCCTCGATGATGGTTTCGGCTTCTGCGCCATGTGCAATGGGAATTATTTTTCCGGGAACGACGCCCCCCTTTAACTCAATGTAGGAAAAAGCGGCAACAGGCGTGGCTTTTACGCCGCTAAAACCTCCCTCTCGCGCAATCAGGCCTTCCAAAGGGAGCTGCGGGGAGATCTGTGTTTTAACTTGAGTCCCCGAAGGCGCCGACCCTGTTTTGTAATCTATAATGGCAAGCCCGTCCGCCTGCTGATCGATGCGGTCCGCTCTTGCGACGAGCGTCACGTCGCCTTGCCGTCCCGGGATAATAATCTCTCCTTTAACTTCCGTCGCCACGGGCGCCGCGCGCTCTCTATAGGCGCGTTCAAAGTCAATAAACCAGTGCGCGATGCGTTCAAAGCGCGGTTGCCAGATCGCGCGCACGCCGGGCGTGTTGATCACGCGCGCAAATTCCTGTTGCCCGATGTCGATTAACGCATTGACGGCGTTCTCCGGCAGGGTATGCGGGTAGCTGCGCACAAACTTGTCCAAAATGGCGTGAATGATGAGGCCTCGATCCGCCCGTCCGGGATTGTCGTCCAGGGGGTCGAGGGGTTTGAGCGCTAGAATCTTTTTTGCGTAGAGCGCGTAAGGGTCGCGCGTCCATGTCTCGATTTCCGTGACCGAGTATCGCCGGGGCCGGGCGGATACCGGCGGGCGGGGTTCAGGGGGGTTGAGCGGCGCTATGCGGTCCGGTTGGTCCATGGCGCGGGCCCAGGCCAGATAAGGCGCGGGCTCTTCCAGGCGCTCTAAATGTCCTGCGCCCTTTAATATTGTTTCCAGACGCAACAGCCAGCGCGAGGGCACTGTTGGCGCGCCGTCCACTTTTTGGGAGCGTGTCATGATAACCGACGGCGCGCTGGTGAGCTGAGCAAAATCATGGGCCGCCAGGCCGATCCGGCGCTCAGGCATGGGCAGGCCTAAGCCTGCGCGCATGGGCCGGTTCAGCCAAGGGTCGCTCTGCGCTTGAACGGGCCAGGTTCCTTCATTCAGGCCGCCCAATATAATCGTGTCGGCCCGTTGCAGCCGCGCTTCCAGCGGCCCCCAGATAAACAGTCTTGGATGCGCGCCATAAGGGGGGCGCACCGCGCGCTCCATGACCAGCATGTCAAAAAGATTAGGGTAGGCCTGGGCGCGCATGGGCGGGGCGTCATCGCTTGCTTGCCACAGGTCTTGCATAAAAGCGGACGCCGTTTCGCCCGCATCGCCCGACCAGAGCGCGCGCGTATCATCTGGGCCGCTGGAGATTTCCTCCGCAGCCTGAATATGCGCCGCTGCCAGGTGTTTTAGACTTAACGCATCTGATGGCCCCGCGTTCAGAAGCGGCCCCAAGGCGCGGTCCAGAACATCCAGAATTTGCAAAACAGACGCCATGTTCGCCGCACCCTTTGAGGCGGTGATCTTTTCTTGCTGGGAGATCAAAATTTGCCGCAGACCCTCAAACCCGCCGCTGGGGCGCAGGCCGCGCAGGGCAAAGATCTCAAGGGTCTCTACGGCGCGGCAATGAGCGCCCCGCTCCATGCCGCATTGCGCCAAGGGATGTTTGAGAAGGCTGAGCAGAGTGACCGGCGCGCCGTCATCCCGGATCATATCCGCCAGCAGGCGCAAAAAATTGCCCACCGGCGTTTGCCCCAAGGGTTGCCCTGCTGAATCGTCTATCTCAATTTCCCAGCGGCGCATCAGCGCCGCAACCCGGCGCGACAAGCCGCGGTCCGGCGTGACCAGCGCCGCCGTTTTGCCGGGGCGCTCCGCCGCGCCGCGTAAAATAAGGGCGATCGCCAAGGCTTCCTCGCCCGGATGCGCTGCGTGAATGCACGAGAGGCCCTCAAGGCCTTTGTCCAGTCTGAGGGATTTGAAATTTTGAACGGCGGCGCGCCACCCTTCCGTAGCGCCGGCGGGACGCAGCGCTTCGTTGATCAATCTGCGGCGCGCATTGTGCGTTTCGCTGCGCGCGCGGGCTGTTTTGGATTGGGGCCAGGGCCGCACGTCTTTGCGGTTCGCGTTCAGCCGCTCCAGCAATTCCTTCATGCCCGCTTGCGGGTGCGTGTCGTCGATCGCGGTCCATGCGGCGTCGTCAAGGTCGAGATCAAGCCCCGGCAACACAACGCAGCCCTGAGGCGCCTGCGCGATGACGGACAATAATTGCGCCGTGGCGGGAACGGACCCGGTTGACCCGGCGGCGATAACGGGATGCGCAGGGGGGGAGGCGCGCCATTGGCTTGCCAACTCCCGCAACAGAAGATTGCGCCGGGACATTTGATCGATCATGCCGCTAGCCTTCAGGATCTCCGGCCACTCTTGGGTGATCACCGCCAGAAACTGGAGGGTTTCTTGCCAGTATTCTGTATACGCATCAGGTACGAGAGTTTGCAGCGCCGATGGGTCAATGCCATGCGTGTCCAGACTGTCGAGGAAACGCCCCAGTTCAGCCGCCAGCCGCAAAGCCTGCGCAGGTTCACCCGCGCCTATGCTCCGTCCCTGTTCGCGCTCGATCTGGCCCCATTTCAAAATGAGGCGGCTGAGAATGAAATTTCGCCGCAAAACCGGAATGGCTTCGGGCGCTTCAAAATAGAGTTCCCGCTCGCCGACGATATTATCTGAACCGTCTTCCATGATGAGGGCGTCTTCGTCGACGTCTCCAATCGGCGAGATTTTTGGCAGGAGGAGGGCGCGCGATGAATCGCGCCCGGCCAGGCGGATGAAAGCGTCCGAAAGAGAGCGCACGGCGCGGCGCGTGGGAACGAGAATTTGAACGCGGGCCAGGGCCAACGGATCGTCCGCCGCGCCATGCCGCGTCATGATCCCTTCAGCCAAATTATCCACGAAGGGGTCGTCGGCGGAAATCGTGTATATCTTTTTGGAACGCGCCACCACTTATCCCTTTTCGCGGACGTAAGGGCCGCGTTTTGCATCGCGTTCACGCATCAGGCGCGCGCGTGATCCATTGGTGCGCCGCGCGTACGCCCGCGGGGGACCCGACATGCATCCAAATCCCATCAAGAATGTTCCCAAAAAGGCGCCCGCGCGCCATCGCCCGGTCCAGAAACACGTTAGCGGAAAACGCGCCGCCGGGACATGGCCTCAGCAAGGCCGGGCTGACGATCTGAACGCCAGTCCACACAAAAGGCGCCTGGGGCCTGTCGCCGCGCCGCGCCAGACAGCCTCCGGCGTCGCGGAAAAAATCGCCCGCGCCGTCAAAGCCCAGCGCTTCTTCGCGCCGGCTGAGCAGCAGCAGACAGTCCATGCGCGTCGTATCCCATGAGTCTATAAGGGTTTTTAGGTTTTGGCGCGGTCCCTCCGTCCAGATGGAATCGCTGTTGTGAACAATAAAAGGCTGGCCGCCAAACAGCGGCAACGCTTTTGCAATGCCGCCCCCGGTGTCGAGAAGCTGGCCGCGTTCGTCGGAAAACACGATCTCCACATCGCGGCGTTGTTCCAAATGAGCCTGCAATTGATCCGCTTTGAAATGAAGATTGACCACAATGCGCGCCACCCCGGCCGCTTTCAGCCTGTCGATCACGCGGTCGATAAGCGCTCTTCCCGCCACCTCAACCAGCGGCTTTGGACGGTCTTGCGTCAGTGGTCCCATGCGCGTTCCCAGTCCCGCCGCCAACACCATGGCTTGCGTGATGTTGCTGGCGGTCATGGGGCGGAATCCTTCGGTTGAAGTTTTCGATGTCGGATGCCGGGCGGAAAATGCTTGTCAAACCAATCCTTTAGGTCATGCAGGGCGGGATGCGTGAGGTCTCGTTCCAGATAGCGCCACACGCGCGGTATGTGCTCCAGATAGTGAGGTTTAAGATCGCGCACGGCCAGGCGCGCAAAAATTCCCAGAATTTTGGCGTTGCGCTGCGCGCCCCACGCGGCATAGGCAAAGCGAAACGCCTCCGCGTCAAAGCTCCGCGCCGCCGCCTTGGCTTGGGCGCAATACCGGTCAATCATGGCGCCGGCCAGGGGAAGCGGGACATCCCGGCGGGCGTCCTCCAACAATGACACCAGGTCATAGGCGGCGTGCCCCAATACCGCGTCTTGAAAATCCAGCAGACCCACCCGCGCCAGGCGCGCCCGTTCGGGAAGCCACAGAAGATTTTCCGCATGATAGTCCCGCAGCACAAGCACCGGATCATCAGGCTGCATGGCGCCGCCAAGAGATCGCCACAGATGGTCATATTCCTCCAAAGCCCCGTCCGATAAAGCTTTTCCCGTCGCCAGCGGTGCGCAC
>JAJFIM010000337.1 GCA_021774995.1 Alphaproteobacteria bacterium
AATCCAATGGCGAAAATCTCATTCGCGGCCTTAACAATATCATTTCAGATTTAGAGCGCGGCAAAGGCGAGCTCGCTATCACGCAGACCGACATGGACTATTTTGAAGTTGGCCGTAATCTGGCGACGGCGCCCGGCAAAGACGTTTTTCAAAATGACCTTTTTCAATTGCTGCAATTTGAACCGACAACGCCCCAAGTTTACGAGCGCCCCTTGCTGATCTTCCCGCCCTGGATCAATAAATACTACATTCTGGACTTGCGCGAAGATAATTCCTTCATACGTTGGTGCGTTGCAAAGGGCTATTCGGTGTTTGTCGTATCTTGGGTGAACCCGGATGAAAGCCTGTCCGAAAAAGACTTTGAAGACTATATGCGCGACGGAATCTACGCCGCGCTGGAGGCGGTTGAAAAAGCCAGCGGTTGCAAACAGATCAACACAATTGGTTATTGCATTGGCGGCACCCTGCTCGGGACAACGCTGGCGTTGATGGCGGCGAAAGATGACCACCGCATTCAGTCTGCCACGTTCTTTGCCGCTCAGCTCGATTTTGAAGACGCCGGAGATCTCAAAATTTTTGTTGACGATGAGCAATTGGCCAGCATGGAAGCGCAAATGAAAGAGGCTGGCGGCTATCTCGATGGCGCAAGCATGGCCACGACCTTTAATATGCTCAGATCGAATGACCTTATCTGGTCGTTCGTCGTCAATAATTACGTGCTTGGAAAAGAACCCTTCCGCTTTGACCTTCTTTACTGGAACGCCGACACAACCCGCATGCCTCAAGCTCTTCATCTGTATTATTTAAAGAATTTTTATCAGCAAAATAAACTGGCGGCGGGCAAATTGAAAATTGACGGCGTCACTCTTGACCTCAGCAGGGTCACTATTCCGATCTATATGCAGTCAGGCAAAGACGATCACATAGCACCTTGTAAATCCGTTTTCAAAGCCAGCCGCCTCTTTGGCGGGCCAGTCCGTTTTATGATTGCCGGCTCGGGCCATATCGCCGGCGTGATCAATCCGCCCAGCGCCAAGAAATACCAATATTGGATTAATGAGAAAGGCGCGGACGCTGTAGAAGAATGGCTTGAGAGCGCCGAGGAACATCCCGGCTCCTGGTGGAATGATTGGGATCAGTGGTTGTCGCCCCAATCTGGTCATAAGGTTCCCGCCCGCAAACCTGGCGACGGCGATCTCGATATTATCGAAGACGCGCCGGGGACTTACGTTAAGATCCGTAGCAATTGAAAGGCCAGCGCTTTCACGCGATCTCCACCGGCACACCGGGGAGGTCTTTTGACGTCCGAATGATGAGAGAGGTTTTAACGCTGTCGACATTGGGCGCGGTCGTCAGGCGCTCTGTGAGAAAACTCTGAAAAGAAGAGAGATCCCGCGCCACAATTTTCAAGATGAAATCGATCTCACCATTGAGCATATGGCACTCCCTTACTTCCGGCCATATCTCCATCAACGCCTCGAATGCTTGCAGATCTGTCTCAGCCTGACTGTGCAGACCAACCATGGCGAACACCGAGACATCATAGCCCAGTTCCTTACCGTCAATGTCAGCATGATATCCACGGATGAGACCGGCTTTTTCGAGCGCACGCACGCGGCGCAAACAAGGCGGCGCAGAGATCCCGACGCGTACCGACAGATCAACATTGGTAATCCGGCCATCGACCTGTAACGCGCAGAGAATCTTCAAATCCGTCTGGTCGAGTTTAACCCTTTGCATCTCTCTCCCTCAAATGTGAAAGAATGTCATAGACAAACCCGTCAAATATGGGAAATAAAATTACCCGGTTGCGCAATATTATATCTTAAAGTGGGCCCATTGTGGATCAAGACAAAACTCATAAAATCGATCAACGGTGCTGGGTCATCAGCGATGGGCGCGCGGGCGTTGAAAACCAGGCATTGGGACTGGCTGAAGCCATTGGCTTGCCGATCACGCTAAAGCGGGTGAACCCCCGCCCCCCCTGGCGTTGGCTGCCCGCAGCCGCTTACCCGGCCCTCATAAATAGGATGCGGGCGCTGGGCAGTTTTAGCCGGCCGGAGGATGAAATTTCGCCGCCCTGGCCTGACCTCGTGGTTGGCGCCGGTCGCCTGGCCATTCCCTATTCCCTCGCCATAAAGGCCCTCAGTCAGGGCAAGGCCTTTACCGTGCAGACGCAAGATCCCCGTATTCACTGCGCGCATTTCGATATGGTGGCGCCGCCCGCGCACGATCTGCTGGCCGGGCCCAATGTAACGCCTATGCTGGGCTCGCCCAATAGGACAACCCCGACCAAATTAAAAATCGAAGCACAGCGCGTGGCGCCGATTCTGGCGCACCTGCCGCGTCCCCTGGTCACGGTCCTCATTGGGGGACGCAGTAAGCACTACCGGCTGCCCGTCGAGCGGATGGAAGAGATCATCGAAGACTTGAACGCCTTGACCCGGACCACAGGCGCGGGGCTGGCCGTCACAGCCTCCCGGCGCACTGGCGAGCGCAATCTCAAAACCTTGATTTCCGGACTAAAAAAGGCCCCCGCCTTTGTCTGGGATGGTCACGGCCACAACCCTTATTACGGCATGCTGGGTCTTGCCGATCACATTATGGTGACGGCTGATTCGACGAATATGGTCACCGAAGCCGCTGGGACGGGAAAACCGGTTCACATCATCGACCTGCCGGGAGGTTCAGCCAAATTCCGCCGCTTTCACAAAGATATGGAGGAATATGGCGCCGCGCGCCCTTTTAACGGCGCATTGGAAAGCTGGACCTATAAGCCGCTGAACGAAACCGCCCGCGTGGCCCGGTTGATCCGCAAAAGACTCGGACTCTAAAAGCATTTACGCATCTCTGGTTGCTCCCCGCCGCATCTCCTCTTATGTAAGACGCTGCTGATTAACCTAAGAAAGACGCATAATGGCTGAAATGCATAACTCAAAAGTTCTTATTCTAGGATCTGGCCCGGCGGGGTATACGGCGGCGATCTATGCATCGCGCGCCATGTTGGAGCCAACCCTCGTTCAGGGCATTCAACCAGGCGGCCAGCTTACCATCACAACGGACGTAGAAAACTACCCCGGCTTTGCCGATGTCATTCAAGGTCCGTGGCTAATGGAGCAAATGCAGGGCCAAGCGGAGCATGTGGGAGCCACATTGATCGGCGACACCATCGTTAAGGTTGATCTCAGTAAACGCCCGTTCACACTGACCGGCGATTCCGGCGATATTTATAAAACTCAGGCTCTCATCATTACAACGGGCGCGCAGGCCAAGTGGCTGGGGTTGAGTTCAGAAGAAAAATTTCAGGGCTTCGGCGTTTCTGCTTGCGCCACGTGCGACGGGTTCTTTTACCGTGATAAAGAAGTCGTCGTTATTGGCGGAGGCAATACAGCCGTTGAAGAGGCTTTGTTTCTCACCAATTTTGCGAAAAAAGTCACGATCGTCCATCGGCGCGGCGCCTTTCGCGCCGAGAAAATTCTGCAAAAACGTCTGTTTGATCACGAGAAGATTGAAATTATTTGGGACAGCACTTTAGAAGAGGTTCTTGGCGCAGAAGACCCCTTAGGCGTGACGGGCGTGCGGCTGAAAAATGTTAATTCGGAAGAAGTTCAGAATATACCCTGTGACGGCGTTTTTATCGCCATCGGTCACGCCCCGGCAACAGAGCTTTTTAAAGGCCAACTAAACATGAACCCGCGGGGTTATATTGAAACCGCGCCTGATTCCACAGCTACCGACATTCCCGGTGTATTCGCGGCTGGCGATGTCACTGATGAAGTGTTTCGCCAAGCCGTGACCGCCGCCGGTTTGGGATGTATGGCGGCGCTGGAAGCGGAGAAATTTTTAGCTACATTAGGCGCCGACGTTGAAGCGGCCGAATAACCGGCCGACCGGCCTGATGGATATGGATGAGAAATGGATTGGGACAAGATTCGTATATTTCACACGGTGGCGGAATTCGGCAGCTTCACAAAGGCGGGAGATTCCATGGGTCTCAGCCAGTCAGCGGTCAGTCGGCAAATAAGCGCGCTTGAAGAAAATTTGAACGCGACCCTCTTTCATCGTCACGCCCGCGGACTGCTTCTCACCGAACAAGGGGAAATCCTCTATCGCACTGCGCATGACGTGGTTGGAAAATTAGCAGTCGCCGCAGCTCTGCTGAAAGAAGGCAAAGACGCGCCCAAGGGCGAGTTGACGGTGACCGTGCCTGTGGGCATCGGCTCAAGTTGGGTGACCCCTCTGATCAAAGAATTTACCGAACTCTACCCGCATATCAAAGTGCAATTGATCTTGG
>JAJFIM010000338.1 GCA_021774995.1 Alphaproteobacteria bacterium
TTAGACTCGGGTATAAAGAGGTAGCGACAGGATGACGAAATACGCACTCGCCGTCGATATAGGCGGCACATTCACTGATGTGGTTCTGATTTGCAGCGATGGACGCACATGGACAGATAAAACTCTGACAACGCATCATGATTTGCTTGAAGGTTTTTTTCGTGCGGCGGATCTTGCGCTGACCCGTGCGGATATTCCCATGGAAAGCGTGAACGACGTGGTTGCCCATGCGACAACGGTTGTGACCAATGTGTTGATTGAACGCAAAGGAACGCCAACTGGCTTAATCGTCACTCACGGATTTAGGGATGTTCTTTATATTCGCGACGAGCATCGCTATGACATGTTTGATCCCCAGATCGAATATGCCGATCCACTCATTCCGCGCGATCTGACATGGGGCGTTGAAGAGCGCTCTTACGCTGACGGAACCATAGGTAAATCCGTAGACCGGCAATCGGTGCAGGCTATCGCCGAGGATATGAAAAAGAAGGGGGTTACATCGGTTGCCGTGTGCCTCCTCAACAGCTACCGCAACCCGGAAAACGAACGCCAGGTGCGCGATTTATTGCAAGAGATAGCGCCTGATATTTTTGTCACGCTTTCGAGCGACGTGGCGCCTCAGATGCGCGAATATTTGAGAGCCAGCACGGCGGCCCTGAACGCCTATACCGTGCCGATCACGCGCCCATATCTGAACGCGCTCATCCAACAACTGAACGACCGGGGCGTTGATCAGGAACCGTTGATCATGTTGTCGAATGGAGGGGTCGTCGGCGCGCGCATCGCGGGGACCTATCCGGTGCGGATGATCGAATCCGGTCCGGCGGCGGGCGCCCTGGTGGCGGGATACATCGCCAAAAAATACGGCATCGAGAATCTGATTTCCTTCGACATGGGTGGCACCACCGCCAAGGCTTGCCTCATTCAACAGGGAGAGCCGCTGGTCATCGGAGATTTTGAGGTTGATCGGCAATATCGTTTCAAACCGGGCAGCGGCATGCCCATCACGGTGCCCTCTATTGATATGATCGAGATCGGCGCCGGTGGCGGCTCAGTGGCGCGCGTTGATGATCTGGGATTGCTGAAGGTAGGTCCGGACAGCGCGGGTTCCGATCCCGGGCCGGCCTGTTATGGACGCGGGGGGACCCAAGCCTGCGTGACAGACGCCGATGTTGTGATAGGCATTCTTGATCCTAAGAATTTCCTGGGCGGCGACATGCCCCTTGACCTCAAAAGCGCCCAGAACGCTTTTCAAAAACTGGCCGACAGGCTCGGCGTTTCTTTGAATGACGCCGCATTCGGCGTTTTCAGCGTGGTGGGCGAATCCATGGCCGCCGCAGCCCGGGCGCACGCTACAGATCGCGGCGTTAATTACCGCGGCCTGCCCCTTCTTGCGTTTGGCGGGGCCGGGCCGGTTCACGCATGTTACGTGGCGGAGCGGCTGGACAGTACAAAAGTGATTTATCCACCCATGGCGAGTGTGCTCAGCGCTTTTGGCACGCTGGTGACGCCTGCGCGTCTCGATCTTGCCCGCGGAGGCCTGTGCCGTTTGAGCGAATTGAAGTGGGACGACGTCGATCCCTTAATCAATGATATGCTGGTGGAAGGCAAAGAAGCCCTTCTGGAAGCAGGTCTGACAGAGACGTCCATAAGCTATGTCTTCGCTGCGGACATGCGCTATTTTGGACAACAGGCCGAAGTGACCACGCCTCTTAAAGGCGATCCCCGGCAATCACGCGACTTAAAGGGTCTGCGTCAGCGGTTTGAAACGAGTTACAAAGCCCTTTATGGCGTCTCATTGGACGATATGGATGTGGAAATTGTGAGTTGGCGCGTCACCGCCCATGGCGGCGATACGGGACGGGAAGCCAAAGTGACTTTAAGCAAGACGCCGGCATCTCAAAAATCTGTAAGGCCCGTTTATTTCGAAGATAAATCAATCGACGTGCCCGTTTACACGCGCTCCTCTCTCGCGGCGGGCCAAACCATAAACGGGCCTGTTATTGTCGAAGAACGCGAAACCACCGTATTTATTTTACCGGGATGGACGCTGGACGTACATGCCGATGGCAGCTTGATCGCCACAAAATCGAATGAGGAGGACAGTTAAGATGGACGGCATCGAACTTGAAATCATGTGGAGCAACCTCATCAGCATTGTGAGCGAACAAGCAAAAGCGCTCCAGAGGATAGCATTCAGCCCGATCGTGCGCGAAGCGGGCGATCTGGCGACAGCGTTATTTGACGCGAAGGCGCGCATGGTGGCGCAAGCCATTACCGGCACGCCAGGTCATATTAATTCACTTGGCGCCGCAGCCCGGCAATTGATTAAGGTTATCCCGCCGGAACAATTGCACCCTGGCGATGTCTTGATCACAAATGACCCCTGGCTTTCAGCGGGACACTTTTTCGATATCACTGTGTTGACTCCAATCTTCAGAAAGGACCGGCTCATCGGCTATTGCGGGTCCACAATTCATCATACGGATATTGGCGGTTATGGCGTCGGGGCTGGCGCCCGCGACATCCACGAAGAAGGTCTGTGGATTCCCGTTCTCAAACTCTATGAGCGCGGCGCGCCCAATGAAACGCTGCACGCAATCATCAGGCGCAATGTGCGCACGCCTGACGCCATATTCGGAGATTTGGCGGCCCAGGTCTCCAGCGGTAAAATGGGCGGCGAACGGCTCAACGCCATGTGCGACCGTTATGGCCTCAAGGACATCAATCAACTGTCGGAAGAAATCATCCGCCGCTCTGAAGACGCCACGCGCGACGCCATCCGCAAATTGCCGGCGGGCGTGACGCATGGCGAATCAGTATTTGACGTGCCGGGAGGTGAAGTCATAACACTGAAAACAGCCGTCACCGTCGATACAGAGAAAGGCGACGTCACCATAGACTTTGAGGGAAGTTCAGAGCCTAGCGCCAGCGGCATCAATGTGGTGATGGCCTACACGCATGCTTACAGCACATTTGCCATTCGAAGCATTCTTAATCCCGACCTGCCCAATAATGCGGGCTCCCTGGCGCCGATCGTCGTTAAAGCGCCGGAGAGCTGCATCATCAACGCTAAATACCCCTCACCGGTCAATGCCCGCCACGTCGTCGGCATGTATGTGCCTTTCCCTATTTTAAAAGCTCTGTCCAAAATTGTTCCGGACCGGGTTCTGGCGGAAGGGTCAGGCGCCGTATGGACCATCCAGATTCAGGGGAAGGACGCCGAAGGGCAACCCTTTATCAGTTCCATGTTCAACTATTCAGGCGGCATGGGCGCGCGGGCTACGAAAAAAGGCCTTTCGGCAACGTGCTATCCCACCGGCGTTGCGGCGGTGCCCATTGAAGTTTTGGAAGCGGCCATACCGATTGAATTCACCAGCAAAGAGCTGGTGGCCAATACAGGCGGCAAAGGAAAACATAAGGGCGGAGACGGACAGCGCATCAGCTTCCGCATGCGGACCGGCAGGGAATGGCTGTTAAACGCCATACCCAGCCGCTTGCAATCCCAACCGGAAGGATTGCTTGGCGGTGCTCCCGGCGCGGCGGGGGTATTCCAAGTCAATGGCGAAGACAGCTCCCAAGCGCGCAAGCTCATCATGAACCCCGATGACGAAGTTTTGATGCAAACGCCCGGCGGCGGCGGCTTCGGCAAGAGCGCATAAACTATATTTAATACGCAACTCAGTGATACACTAAAAGAAGGAGAAACTCTTATGGCCTATCCCAATACCCTTATCTTTGTTGACCTCGCATCCGACGACACGGTCGCGGCGGGTAAATTCTATGCGGAAGTTTTTGGATGGGAGGACGATCCCCGTCCCGCTGGCGTCTTTCACCGCATGGTGCCAGGCGAAAATTTTCTCAACCCGGACGGCACGCAGAGCGAAATCGGAAACCTCCACCTCGGCATCTTCGACGCCGCGAACGCGCGTCCGAACCCGGACGCCGCCGGTGTCGAGCCCCGCTCACTCAGCAAAGATGGGCGCAAAGCGCGGGTCTGGATCATGGTGAGCGATGATGATTCTCATGAACGCATTCTGGATGCGGCCGTAAAGCTCGGGGCGGAAATCCTGTGGCGCAATCATTTCTGGAAAGAGTTTAACGGATACAATCACGCTTTCCGCGATCCGTGGGGAAATGAAATAATTTTATGGGTGAAAGCCGGTGAAAACCCGCAAATTCCGGATGATTACACCAGGGAATAATTTTTCAACGACGGACAATCAAACCATTGAACTTAACCCGCCGGATATTCCGGCGGGTTTTGTTTTGGGAGCGCGGTAAGGTGAGTATCAAACGGTTTCAGGCGCGCCATCAGCGCGGCGCCCAATACGAGGCCTACTGCGATGACCACCATGGCCTCGCGATAAGACCCTGTAAAATCAAAGGCAAGATCCATTAAAGCCGGCGTTATCCCTAAAACCAATATGATCGTTGCATACATCATCCCAGAAATAGCGCCATAGGCTTTTAAGCCAAAATACCGTGAGATAAAAAAAGGCAACACGCCATATTCAGTCCCCAATCCAATACCCATAAAACCAGCAGCTAAAAGAAGCACCGGGAAACTGGAAGTGATTTCGAACAACAGAACTCCAATCGCCGCTACGAGAAAAAACGGTGCAATAATCCTTGGGCGCGGAAACCGGTCCAGTAAAAACCCAACGCCAATCTGCCACACAACTGTGACCAACGCGAAAACCGATAAAATATTTGTCGCCCGGTCAAATGACATACCGCGATCAAGAAGCATAGGGACGACATGCGTAAAAACCGCCGTCACGCACCCTGCGCCAAGGGCAATACTGCTGAGCATGAACCAGAACGTGCTCGTCTGGCGCGCCTGCGCCAAAGTCAATCCCTCTATTGGCCGGGAACTGACGATTCTATGGGCGTCCGTTGATTTTGGCGGATCGCGCAGGAAAAAATATAAAATCGGAAAACCAATAACCAAAATCGCGGCGCCGACCCCAATATAAGCCCCCCGCCATCCATAATTCGTGATCAACATATGAACATAAAGTGGCATGAAGGTGGCGCCGGCGCCATTTCCTACGCCTCCCATAATGCCGAGAAACAATCCTCGATTTTCGTCAAACCAACCGGCGACAACCTTGGTAAAAAGCACCTGCCCCAATGTCGCGCCAGTAACGCCAACGAGGGCGTAACTGAAATAAAATAGAAGGTGATTGTCTCTTGTCAAAGAGAGCAGCGCAACTGAAGCCGCAAACAGGACGTTTCCAATTAAAACGACGGGGCGCACGCCATACCGGTCTCCCAGGCGGCCAATAATTGGATAACTCAGCGCACTCGTAACAGCGACCACAAAGAGCGCCGCTGATACGCTGGAGCGCGGCCAATCAAATTCACTCGCGATGGGAATCAGGAAAAGACCGAAGACGGTAATGACCGTCGGAGTGGGATTAACAAATGTTCCCATAGTGCAGGAAACGATTATGCCCGAGCGTCTGGTAAATATTGCCCTCAATTTCTCTTGCATGAATACGTTTCCAACCATTCATCAACAAGCGCTTCCCCAAGACGCAGTCCATGTCAGACCTAACCCGGTAATTTTTACGAGAGGGAATACAGGGTCGGGTCAATTTTTCCATATGGTTTTCGAATGAAGTTCATTCTCAAATAACGTTGAGTTAGTATCTATGTGACGTTTGCAAAATACAACATAATTGTTACAGTACGATAGATGTTAAATAGCAATCTATTGACAGCCTGAGCTGTTATCGTGAACAATTCAATATACAGATTTTATCTGCATGTAAATCAAACGCCAGAGAACTAAAATCAACGTTTGCCTATCATACCCCGCCTTCTTCTACACCACAGAATTTTGACAGTCACGCCTTGGATGTAAAATAGACTATGCTCGAAATTGATTCTCAAACGCCTGTTTTCTACGTTGTAACTCCGGTGTTCAATGGCGCATCATTTATTGATGACGCCATTTTTAGCATCATCAACCAACGTGGGCCTTTTAAAATTTGCTATCATATTCAAGATGGCGGCTCTACAGATGGAACGATTGATAAATTAAAAAATTGGAAAAAAAATATCGACTTGCAAAGAGCGCCGGGCCGAAACGCTTGCTTGGAGTTTTCTTATTCAACGCAGCAAGATAACGGAATGTATGACGCCATAGGGCAGGCTTTTTTAAATTTTAGCATGCGCGACAATGACGTCATGACCTGGATCAATGCTGACGACACTGCTGTCGACGGCGCATTCTACCATGTCTACAGACAAATCATGTCTCACCCAGAGATCAAACTGCTTACGGGGTGCTCCTATGAAATGGACGAATACGGTATGCTCGGCAAGCTTCATTCCATGGTCGTGTATCCCACTGCATCTCTTGCGCAGGGGCTCCATGATGGGCGCTGCATGAAATTTGTCAGCCAGGAGGGCACGTTCTGGCAGGCGCAGCTTTGGAATCTGGTTAAAGGAGTCAACAAAAATTTAAAATTGGCGGGCGACTACGATTTATGGCGCCGATTCGCCGAACATACTGATATGTATTCCGTCGACCTTCCACTGTGTACTCGGCGCGTTCACAGCGGGCAACTCTCCAGAGATATTGAAAAATATTACCATGAAGTAGATTCACTCTTCGATTCGCACGAACAAATCGCCCTCACGGAAGCGCGGCAAGATTATCAGACTTGGCGGGCGAGATCAGATGGGTGGCATAGGGGGGAGCAATATAATGGAAAAGCCCTATTGTATTTGGGCGCGAATCAGGAAAACAATTGGCAAGTCGTGAATATTCCTTACGAATGCCCGCAAAATGCAGCAATTCGCAGTGATGCAAAGGCCGTTATTTTTAATCTACCAGCGACAGTCGTTAGTGGCGGCAGAGAGATTATGTATTCCAGTCCCTTCAGCTTTTCAAATTCATATGGTTATTTTGGCTTGGGCTGTTATCATGTGACGGCCAATCAATTGATTCTCGCTTTTGAGGCGCGCGCTTCCAACATTTTTTCAATGACGCTTTTCTTTCGAAACCTTGCTCAAATGCGGAACTACACCATCAGCAAAGAGGGAGAAGATGTTTATCGTGGTGAACTACCTCCATCGGGACATGAACGAGATTGCATGATCGCAGTAGATATAAAACTCACCGAGGGCGCCAATCAAATATTTGTTAAATTCGGCACTCATTCTCCAGATCAAAGCATTATCTTTTTAAAGGGTGAGGCGAGCCCAATTTTATGAATCATGGTTACACATGTGTGAAAATTTTTCCGACTGGAAAGTTATAAATTACGTCTAGGATGGACAAAAAACAGTGAACGCACCAACCACCATAAACCACCAGACAATTTATCTTTCTAATCTTCTTTCACAAACTGAATCCGATGGCGTCGTCATTACAAACTTCACCGGGCGCCTACTGACCGACGCATTAAGAAACATCCAGACTACCTCTCAAAATAATTTTCTGTGCATGATTTTTTCTGTGGATATCGCCCAGATACGCCAAGACATGGAGCGCACTACTTCTGAGGGCCTTGGCGACAAAATATGTTTCTTTCATGGCTCCATCTCCGATCTATGTAGAGCCATGCATATCATTTTCGAAGGAGCTTGCCTGAGCATAGAAAAACATGAAGAAATTTCGATTCATCTTTCAAACCTGCAAAGAGCATTGGCAAAGGGCGCGCCGGTTATGTTTACTGCAGAAAATCCAGAAATTATTTCAGCTTGGGACAATGAGAATCTAACTTCGAATTTCTCGACCATCGCTCATGAAGGCGCAAGCCTGACAATCCAGAATAACAATGTGAGCGAACAGGATGCAAATGCGCGCCAAATCCACTTCGAGAATCTCATGCAGATAAGGCCCTTATTGCATGAGCGGTATTTGCGCAACATGGATTTTGACAATTCCAAGCACACGCCTATTGCAGATCTTACGTTACCCTATTTAGGAAAAATACACAAAAAAGGTTTTACGCGAAAGGTAAACCTTGGCTGCTGGCCTTATATCAATCCAGAACCCCACTATTTACCCGGCGCCTTACCAAATGGGAGACCGTGGCCAAAAATCAGTGTAGTAACGCCAAGCTTTAATCAAGGGAAATATATAGAAGAGACGATCCTCTCCGTTTTACGACAAAACTACCC
>JAJFIM010000339.1 GCA_021774995.1 Alphaproteobacteria bacterium
CGCCGTGCTCCGTGATTTCATCGCCGCAAATAGAGAATTGCAGGTCATCGAGATTGATCTTGTTCCAGTCGGTCATGGTCATACCTCTCGTAGCGTTACGGAAAAGCCATACAGGCCGGGATTGGTTTTGATCGGCACAAAAGCGGTCTCAATCTGTACGTTCTTGAGCGTCGCGTCCAAATCTTCAAGCTCGAACTCCAGCAGGTTTTTTTTGACGGCGTCGTAAAAAACCTCTAAAGCGTCGCGGTCGGTTTTGGGAACCAGTTTGAACACAAACTCCTTGAACACGGTTTTAGAGCCTTTGCTCTGGACGTAGACCGTAGAGCCGTCGCCGCTGGTCGTTTCCACATTTGGATAATCGATCTGCTCACCTACGGGCAGTTCGGGCGGGTAGGTCGGAACCCATTGCGCGGTGGGCGCGGCCTGTGTCGGATAGTAAAAGCCGAAAGCCATTACACGCCCTCCTCTTTGAGGACGCTCTTAACTCCGCGCCTGATGACCTTGCGCAAATGTCGGCCAATGTCGTCGGGACCAATGACGCCGTCGACCGTGACATTGATTTCGATTTTTCGAGTTGAGGACGAAGTAGACTCCGCAGGATCGCGCTGTATAACGGCGGGAGCGGGCGAGTCGAACGCGCCTCCGTTTACGCCGGGGAGTCCTGGGAAACGGTCTCCGGAGTCCGACGGCCCTTCGCCGTCCGCGCCTCCGGATTCATCGTCGCCGCCTCCCGATCCGCCGTCTGAGATACCGGGAGCGAAGCGGCCCTCTTCTTTGTATTTAATTATGATTTGCTGAACAATGGGATCTTTGAGTTTCTCGATCCATTCTTTTTTGGCTTCGTCAATTTCCTTCGTCGCTTTAGACAACGCGTCCAGATCGAAATCGACTTTCATGGCGGAGATTTTTTCAACGGTATCGTCGATAACGTCATTAACCCCTCGCAACGTCTCCGCCTCTTCATTGATCAGACGCACCGTTTCAGGTTGAGCGGCCTTTAGCGAGTCGCGGTATGCCTTGTCGGCGTCCAGGACTTCTTTGAGTTTCTTCCTCGAAGCCTCGGCGGCTTTCGTGGTGAGGTCGAACGCTTCCTTGCCCAGCTTGGTGTCGCCGAATTGCCGGCGCAGAGCGGCTCCCTCTTTCGCCAGTTCTTTAAGCGCGGCGGCGCCGTCCTTGCCCGGCGTTTTAAGCGAGTTATTAATTTCCTCTCCAAGCTGTTTAATTTTTTCCTTGTTCTGATCAGCTTCCGAAAGACCTTCCAGTTTGATATCAAATTTCAGGTCGGTAAGAATTTGATCCACGGACTTTATCTCGTCGCTCAGGCTGGCGATTCTGCCTTCCACGGCGGTGATTTCGCTATCGATTGTTGCGACCAGGCTTTCGTATTGCGACAGGATTCCTTGCTCAAGCGCGGCGACGTCCTCCATTTGATCTTTACGCCGTTCAAGAAGATCGAGCTCCGCATTCCCAATATCCTGCCGGGCCTTTTCGACCTCGCGAGTTTTCTTCTCGAATTCCTCGGCGGCTTGACCTACCAGGTCGTAAGCTTTCTTAGCCGTCTCTCCCATTTTCTCAAAAGCTTTGTCGACCAGCTTTATTTCCGCCGCAGTGGCTTTTTTAGATTCTTTGATCAGGTCAACGGCCTCTTTCGCTTCTTTCATTTTTTTCGAGAACCGAACAACTCCGAGAGTTTGGAATGCCTTATCCAGAGCCTTCTCCGCTTCCTCCGCTTTCTTTTTGATTTGCGTCATCGACTCGTCGCTGGTATCGCCCAGCAACTGAACGGCGTCGGAATAATCCTCGACTTTATTTTTTTCGGAGAAGAGCCGGTCCCATGCCGCTTTTGCGCGGCCCCAGTTTTCCTCGGATTTAAGCGCGATCAGATTCGATATTTCCGTCGCGCCTACGAGACCCAAAATCCCAGCGATCACCTTTTGCATGCCCGCCGCCATCGCGTTGAATGCGACGTCGATGGCGTCCACGGCTTTCAATAATTTCTGTCCTATTTCCGCCACCAGGTCCTTAGTCACCGCCACCCACTGTTGCATGATTTCCTTTGAGGACACCTGCGAGATGTTCATGACTTCCACCGTCTCATTTCCGGATTTCATGACGGCGTTTAGAAATGCCATCTTCCTTTCAGCGTCGGTCAATTGCAGACTGGTTTTCCCCAGCGTAGTGGCGAAATCCTTGTAGGCTTTTTCGACGTCGAACACGATTCCAAGGTTGTCCAGAATCATTTTGGATTGCCGCCCTATGCCAAAAGCGGCGCTTTCAAAAGCCTCGGTTATTGTCTTGCCCGTGATCCGCGCCGAGGCCCGCGCGATTTCCATCAGGTCGGCGAGTTCTTCGGCTGGGATACCGAGTTTCATCGCCGTCCCGGCGATCCTCATCAACTCCGCTTGCGCGATTGTTTCGGCGGAAACTTCCTTTAGTTTTGTAATTATCTTGTCGCCGTCGGCGCCGAACGACGCGGCCATGCGGTTAAACGCTTCTTGAGTCTGGTCGAACTCCGCGCCCGAGCGAAGCGTCTCTATCGAAGCCAACGTAGCGGCTATGCTCGTAATCATCAGGGCCAAGTGCCCGCGAATCCCCTCTATAGCCGCCCCCCAGGCAGAGCTTGTGTTATCAGCCGCCTCCGCCTGGTTGTTCTCCAATTCATTCGTTAGCGTTTCGACCTGTTCGGTCATTTGCCGATAGGCGCGTTCAATTTCCTCGGGAGTGGCCGTACCGGATTCTTTTACCTCCTCAAACGCCGACGTCAGCCCGCGAATCTGTTCTTTAATTTCCCTGTCGGTTCGGACGCCGAGTTTTTGAAACGCCTGGTCGACTTCGCGCACGGAGGCCGAAGCTTTTTCCATGTCGGCGGAGATTTTTCCGGCGCCGATGTTCTTTATGGAATTCGCCAGCTTGTCCGCGCCCACGGCCCCGGCGACGAGGCGCACGGGCAGGAGAGCAAGCTTGGCAACATACTTCGCCACGCTGGACGTAGCTTTGACCATGGCAGTAACGACGTCGACTCCAAACCCGGCGACGACCTTCGACGCTTCGTTTTTTGCCCGGAGGACTATGGAAAGTTCTGCGGCTTTGTCAGCCATTTTTCTGCGCCTCTTTTTGTGCGACGTTTACAGCGGCGCCGATCACGCCCATCGACTTGACGTACTTGTTGGACTGGTCGAGCAGTCCACCGGCGACGGGAAGGAGACGGTATTTGTAATGTTGAAAATAATCCATCATGGTTCGAGTCAGCGGCGTTACAGTTTTCCAGGGACAATCGCTAAAGACGACGTCGCCCCACTTTGCGGACGCCCCCGGCGAGGTGAACCGGCACCGGGGGCCTGTGCATGCCTGGCAATCGATCCCTGAAAAACTCAGATCGACTGCCAGTTTCAGTTTTTTTCTTCGTCCTCGGAAAGCTCGGACCCTTCGATGATGAATTCCGCCAACTCGCGGCGGATCTTCGGCGGTATGGCGTCGATCACGTCCTTATGCGGCGTCCCCGCATTTTCGCGCCAGGCGATTTCGTTCCCGTCCGCTCCCCGGAAATTCCTGAACCCTTTCAGGCCGCCGCGCAATGCGTCCAGAACTTTGGATCCGGAGCGGATCCGCATCTTGTTTTCCTTTTTGCCGCCGAGACTGGTCTCAGTGAGAGAGTCCTCCATCCGCGCGGCGTCGCTTGCTTTTAAGATGGACAGCATGAAAACTGTTTGTTTCTCTTCCGGGAGTTCCCGGTCGCATTTTGGGACGTAGTCAACAATTTCATTTGGATCGACTGCTGTGATCATGTGAATCTCCTATATGGAAAAATCTCCCCAGGCCCATCCTTCGACAGGCTCAAGGTGCCAGTTAATAAAATTTGATTTTTAGTTCGTCGTCTCCTGCGTTTTGCGCGAAGTTCATCGGCAAACCGTAGGTGCGGGTATCCTCTCGGTCCTGCCAGCTTATGTCCTCGTACTGAACTTTCGGCGCGGTGAAGTCGATCCTGGCTCCGGCGACGGCTCCGATGGTGGCGGCCAGAGCGACCTGTGTGCCACCCTCAAACTCGCCCCAGAAATCGTGCGTGGCGATATCCACGGCTTCCGGATCGATGCTTCCCTTGGACTCGCGGTCGGTGATGAGAAAGCCGACCACGCCTTGCGCGGCATTGGCAGAGACGCGCTTTGAAACTTTATTGGCAACGTCGATTTCCAGATTGGCAATGATTGCGGCATAACCCGATATGCTGAAATTTGCGTTGATGAACGGCGGCGGAACCTCGGCGTTGAAAACCGCGCCTGCGGGAATCACCGCGTCGGTGGGCTTGGCATACAAGCCAAAGAAGGTCCATTCGATGGAACCGAGCTTTCCCGCCTCGGCGTTTATTTTGAAAGACCCGACGCACCCGACGATCTTGTGCAACACCTCGCCCTTATAAATCCAGATGGTGCAGGACTTGAGCGCAGTGGAAGCGGGATCGTAAGTGACGTCGCCGTCGCCCGCGCCGCCTGAGCTTTCAGCGGTGAGGGTTTTGGCCATTCCGCAAGCGAGCAGTAGCGGGTCGATCTCCGGCACGTCTCCGGCTCCTCCTGCGTCGGCGGACCCGGATCCCTTGAGTTCCGTCTTGAACGTCACCTGGACGTGTTTCATCCCAACGACGTGCGGCAGAGGGGAGAACGAGGGCCGGGAATAGTTGCGGGTCAGCAACTCAGGCACAGGCTTGACGACGGGGTCTTCCACCTGGATGGCGTTGGCGACCGGAGTCGGCGTAGGGTCTATCCCGTAGGCCGCCTCTTCCTTTACCAGAGCAAGTGAGCGTTGTTTGACCATTGGCATTATTTTCCAGCCTCCTCTGATTTATCCGGCTCCGGTTTTTTGGCCGGCGCCGGTTTCTTTTTCGGAGGCGGGGCTTTTTTCTTTACGGTCTCGCCGCTCCGGGATTGCATGGTCATAGTGTTTTTAGCCATGTTGTTTTTTCTCCTAGTTTGTAAATTCCAGCTTGAATTGCAGGATGTAGACGGCTAGTTCCTTTGTAAGGATCAACGGGTCCCGGCGTTGCAGTTCGAGTCCGACGATATCCGCCTTGCCGAGGTTGTTGAGGTGCAAAATCGTTTTGACGTCCTCCAGCATTTGCAACGCCCCATCGGTTCCGGCGCGGGCCTTGAAGTCGCCGCGCAAACTCTTCTGCGCGACCACAACGTTGACCTCGGCCTCGACCTTGTAAGTAGCGAGGCGCGTGACGGGCACAAACCGGTCGCGTCCGTAAAT